>NZ_JABXEP010000050.1:0-49704 GCF_013372605.1 Myxococcus sp. AM009 | reverse complement strand
ATCCAGCATTGGGTGTCACAGCGACTGGAGCCGGTTGAGGATGCGAAACCCCTGCGCATTGCCCTCGAAGGACTCCAGGTCCTTCCACTGCGCCAGCGTCTCGAACGGGCTCGGCTGGCCACCTGGAGGCACCAGTCGCTGTGACACCCAATGCTGGATGGCCGCCTCGCCCGAGTGGCCGAAGGGCGGATTGCCAATGTCATGCGCCAGGCAGGCCGCCGCGACGATGGTGCCCAGATGGGAGGGATTCACCTTCACGTCACGCGCCAGCAACCCGCGCCCCGCGAGCGCGCCCAGCGAGCGCCCGACACACGAAGCCTCGATGCTGTGGGTCAGCCGAGTGCGCGTGTAGTCGCTCGTGGACAGCGGGAACACCTGCGTCTTGTCGTGCAGGCAGCGGAACTCCGCGGAGAAGACGATGCGGTCATAGTCCCGGTCGTAGTCGGTCCGCTCGTCCTGGAGCAGCGCGTCCATGTCACTCGGGACGGTCGCCGGCGCCTCCACCTGCTTCTTCTCCGAGCCCACCCGGTAACCGGAAAGAAGCCGCCGCCAACACTCGGTTCGCCTGCTGCTGCTCACGCCTGCCTCGCTGTGCGAAGGGACCCGGGGTGGCATGCTGCTCCCCTCACGCACCGAGGCAAGTTTTACCAGCCGGGCGGACAGGCCCCCGTCAACCCTCCCATGAGACACCGCGCCGCTGGACGAAGGCGCGGCCCCCGGGCAGCCTCCTGCCCGGCGAGCACCGCCACGCTAACGGAGGCGTCCTCACGTATGAAGCTCAAGGCCCTGTGCATCACCGTGTCGCTACTCACCCTTCCCGGCGTGGCCTCCGCCCAGGGAGGGTTCGGCTCCCTCACCAAGGCCGCGGGCAACGCCGGCAAGTCCGCCGTGGAGAAGCGCGTCAACACCAAGCTGATGGACGAGGGCCGGCAGAACCAGTGCAGCTTCAAGACGGGCACCGCCACGCTCGAAGCTGGCTGCGACGCCAAGCTCAAGAAGCTGACCAACGCGCTGGTCGACGCCAAGAAGCAGCTCGTCGCCGCCGGCCTGAAGTCCTACAAGTTCGAGGTCTCCGGCCACACCGACTCCACCGGTGACGCGGCCAAGAACAAGAAGCTCAGCGAGCAGCGCGCGGAGACCATCGTCAAGGAGCTCATCGCGCGCGGCATCCCCCGGAACGAAATCATCGCCGTGGGCTTCGGCTCCGAGAAGCCGCTGGTGAAGCCCGACGACACCGCCGCCAAGAAGGCGAAGAACCGCCGCTACGAGCTCCAGGTCCGGCTGTAGCGCTCAGCTCGCGCGGGTCCCCGCGGCCACGGGCACCGCGGGCGCGTCCACCACATCCCGCGGCGCGGTCCGGGCCGCGGGAATGAAGGTCATCGCGCGCTCGGCCAGCGCTGTAATCGTGAGTGATGGATTGACGCCCGGGTTGGCGGAGATGGCGGAGCCGTCCACCACGTACAACCCCTCATGGCCAAACACGCGGTGCCGCGAGTCGATGACACCCGTCTCCGCCGAGTCACCCATGCAGCAGCCGCCCAGGATGTGCGCCGTCGTCGGGATGCCCAGCAACGTCTCACTGATGATGGTCATCGGATAGCCGTCCAGTTTGTCCGCCACGCGCCGGGCCAGGTCGAAGGCCTCCGGCATGTTGGCGCTCGGCGCCGGGCCCTCCTGGAGCGCCGTGCTCAATCCCAGCCGCCGCGAGCGCTTCATGCGCAGGTGCCCCTCCAGGGTGCGCATGTAGAGCAGAATCATCGTCCGCCGCGCGAAGTCCGGGACGAACCACGCCTTGAGGAAGCGCAGCGGATGCCGGACCAGCAGGCCCACCAGCCGCGCGAAGCGCTGGAGCATCGTGGCGCCAGACACCTGCGGCGCCATCAGCAACCGGAAGAAGCCCGAGCCCGCCGAGTAACGCACCGGCTCCAGGTGGGACTGGGCATCGGTGTGCAGGATGGAGCCGATGGCGATGCCCCGTGACAAATCCTGCTCCTTGCGGCCGCTCACCACCCCCACGAGCGCCTCGGAGTTGGTGCGCACGCCGTCCCCCAGCCGGTCCGACAAACGCGGCAGGCCGTCCGGGCTCGCCTTCAACTTGAGCAGCAGGTCCAGGGTGCCCAGCACGCCCCCCGCGAAGACGACCTGCTTCGCGGTGAAGCGCACCTTCTTCCGGAAGAAGCGCCGCGCCCCCTGGAGCGCTTCGACTTCGTAACCTCCCTCCGGCAGCGGTCGCACCCAGGTGACTTCGGTGTCCGCGTGCAGCGTGAGGCCGCGCCGCTCCGCCAGGTGGAGGTAGTTCTTGTCGAGCGTGTTCTTGGCGTTGAAGCGGCACCCCAGCATGCACCCGCCACACGCGTTGCAGCCCGTCCGGTCCGGTCCCTCACCGTTGAAGTACGGGTCCTTCACGGTGACACCCGGCTCGCCGAAGTAGACGGCCACGGTGGTGGGCTGGAAGTCCGTGCGGCCCAGGTCCGCGCCCACGTCCTGGAGCACCTGGTCTGGCACGGTGCGCAGTGGATTCGGCGTGGCGCCCAGCATCCTCCGCGCGGTGGTGTAGTGCGGCGCCAGCTCCTCCTTCCACGCGGCGAGGTGGCCCCACGAGGTGGCCTGGAAGAAGTCGTCCCGGGGGATGGGGAGCGTGTTGGCGTACACGAGCGAGCCGCCGCCCACGCCCACGCCCGACAGCACGGTGACGTGGCGGAAGAACGTCATCTCGAACAGGCCCCGCCACCCCAGCGTGGGCTTCCAGAACCAGCGCTTCAGCTCCCAGTTCGTCTTCGGGAAGTCCGGGGCGCGCAAGCGCCGCCCCTTCTCCAGCACCACGACGCGGTAGCCCTTCTCGGTCAGCCGCAGCGCGCTGACGCTGCCGCCGAACCCCGAGCCGATGATGAGCCAGTCGCAGTCCATGGCCGTCCTGCCTCCCCTTGGGCACCACTCTACGACAAAGGGATGCGTCAGCCCGGCGCGGAGATTCAGGCGGTGCGGGGAACGAAGCGCCTGCCCGCCCAGCCCACCTTCACCCCGGGTCTGTCTTCTTTCCAACACTCCAAGCCACCCACAGAAAGCCTTTATTTCTCGAAAAGCAGAGGCTCCTCCCCGCAGCCCGACCCCCGTGCTGCAACGCAATGCCGTGCCCCTGGAGGAGCAATGCGGATGAAGACCTGGATGCCGGTCTCGCTGTTGCTGCTGAGTGCCCCGCTGGCCCTTGCCGAGCCGCTCAAGGCAAAGCCAGACGACAAGACTGTCTGGATTGCGATTGGCACGGACGCCATCGCGCCCATGCAGGAGACCTTCGCGGACGAAGGCTGGAGCGTGCCCACCGCCCTCAAGCAGCAGGAGCACGCGGGCGTGTTCCAGCTGAAGGAGTCCCAGCTGTCGCGGCTGGCGGTGATGATGCACGAGAAGTTCGACCGGTGCGCGGGCTTCATCACCTATGAGACGCAGGAGGAGGCCCTGGCGTCCCTGGCGCCCGTGTCCCCCAAGGCGATCCAGAAGGCCGTCAGCTACACCCTGACCAACGCGGCGACCGTGAACTCGCTGATGGGTGCGCTCTCTGCCGCGAACATCCGCACCACCATCGCCGAGCTGTCCGCCTTCCCCACGCGCAGCCAGACGTCGCAAGGGGGCGTGGACGCCGCGGCCATGCTCCTGACGAAGTGGCGGGGCTACGTCACCGGCGCGGGGCGCACGGACGTCACCGTGGCGTACTACCCGCACACGGGCTGGCGGCAGCCCTCGGTCATCCTCACCATCCCCGGCACCACGCTGCCCAACGAGGTCGTCGTGGTGGGCGGCCACCTGGACTCCATCAGCTCCACCAGCGCCGCGCCCGGCGCCGATGACGACGCGTCCGGCATCGCGACGTTCACCGAGGTCATCCGCGCCGCCATGGCCCGCGGCTACCGGCCCCAGCGCACGGTGAAGTTCATGGCCTACGCCGCGGAGGAGACAGGCCTGCGCGGCTCACGTGAAATCGCCCTCTGGCACAAGAACAACAACATCAACGTCGTGGGGGTGATGCAGCTCGACATGACGAACTTCAAGCACCCCAACGCCACCTCGGATGTGGGCATCGTCACCGACAACACCAACTCCGCCCAGAACCAGTTCATCCGAAACCTGATAACGACGTACGTCGGCGTGCCGTTCACCAATACGACGTGCGGCTACGGGTGCTCGGACCACGCCTCCTGGCACAACCAGGGCTTCGCGGCCTCCATCCCCTTCGAGGGGACCGTCGTCCAGAAGAACCCCAACATCCACACCTCGCGGGACACCCTGGCGAACTCCGACACCACCGCCGCGCATGCGCTCAAGTTCTCCAAGATTGCCGCCGCCTACGTCGCCGAGCTGGCCAAGGGCGGCATGCCGTAGCACCTGAAAGCCCAGGGGCCCCGGCGCGAGACATGCTTCGGGGCCCCACACCTGCATCGCCAGTTTTAGCGGGATTACAACTTTGGTCGCATCTGGACTAGCCTGCGCGCAATGGGCTTGATTCAGAATCCACCGCTGAGCCACGTATCCCTTCGTCGCGTCCTGGCACTGGCTCGTCCCGAGTGGAGGCTGCTCTTGCTCGGGACGTGCTTCCTCTTCATCGGGAGCGCGGGAGGCCTGCTCTTTCCACAGGCCATCCGGGTCATCCTTGATGAAGCCTTGACGACTGCCACGATTGACCGGGTGAATGACACCACCCTGTGGATGCTGGGGGTGTGTCTCATCCAGTCGGTGGCCATCGGGCTGCGCTTCGCCTTCTTCAACCTCGCGGGTGAGCGCATTGTCAGCAACCTGCGGGAGCGGCTGTATCGCAGCTTGCTGGAGCAGGAGCTCGCGTTCTTCGACCAGCACCGCACGGGCGGGCTCACCAGCCGGCTGTCCACGGACACCGCCCTCATCCAGGGCGCCGTCAGTACGCACATCGCCATCATGCTCCGCAACGCGACCACGTTGTTTGGCGGGCTGGCGCTGCTGTTCTACACCTCGCCCCGGTTGACGCTCGTCATGCTGGCGGTCGTCCCCCCCGTGACGCTGGGGGCGCTCTTCTACGGCCGCAAGGCCCGGCAGCTCTCACGAGACGCCCAGGCCGCGGTGGCCGAGGCCAATGAAGTCGCCGCCGAGTCCCTCTATGGCATCCAGACGGTCCAGGCCTTCGTCGCCGAAGACGCGGAGCGCCGGAGCTATGGCCGCGCCATCAACAAGGCCCTGGCGCTGGCGCGCACGAGAATCGTCTCCTCGGGCTACTTCATGGGCGGGACGGGCTTCACCGGCCTGGCTTCGACCCTGCTCGTCTTCTGGTATGGCACGCACATGGTCGTTTCGGGCGACATCACGGTGGGCGGACTGACCTCCTTCCTGATGTACACGCTGATGGTCGTCATGGCCGTCAGCGCCCTGAGCGAGCTGTGGGCGGAGTTCATGAAGGCCGGAGGCGCCACCGAGCGCGTCTTCGAGCTCATCGACCGCACGCCCGCCATCTCCGTCAGCGGCGGCGAGCGGCCCGCGCACATGGAAGGCCACCTGCGCTTCCGCGACGTCAGCTTCAGCTACCCCACGCGCCGGGACGTGCCTGTCCTCAAGGGCCTGGACCTGGACGTCGCCCCCGGTGAAGTCGTGGCGCTGGTGGGACACTCGGGCGCGGGCAAGTCGACCATCGCCTCGCTGCTGATGCGCTTCTACGACCCGGACCAGGGGGCCCTCCTCGTTGACGGGGCGGACCTGCGAACGCTCGACGTCCGCTGGCTCCGTCAGAACATCGGCATCGTGTCGCAGGAACCCACGCTCTTCTCGGGCAGCATCGCCGACAACATCCGCTACGGCCGCACCGACGCCACCGATGAGGAAGTGGAAGCCGCGGCCCGCATCGCCAACGCCCACGACTTCGTGAGCCGGTTTCCAGAGGGCTACCGCACGCGCGTCGGCGAGCGGGGCATCCAGCTGTCGGGGGGGCAGAAGCAGCGCGTCGCCATTGCCCGCGCGGTCCTCAAGGATCCGCGGCTGCTCATCCTGGACGAGGCCACCAGCGCGCTGGACTCCGAAAGCGAGCACCTGGTCAAGGAGGCGCTGGACCGGCTCATGGTGGGGCGCACCACCCTCATCATTGCCCACCGCCTGTCCACCGTGGCGGGCGTCGACCGCATCTTCGTGCTGGACCAGGGCCGCGTCGTCCAGCACGGAAACCACGAGGCGCTCATCACCCAGGACGGACTCTACAAGCGCCTCGTGGAGCGGCAGTTCATCGCCGCCTGAGCCTCACTGCTCGCGCATGGCCATGCTGGGCGGGACGCGCGCGGCGCGCCAGGCGGGCACATAACCCGCCACCAGCGCCACGAAGAGCAGCACGAAAGCCGTCCCGGCGAAGATGAGCGGGTCTGCGGGGCTGACCTCGAAGAGCAGCTTCGACAGGCCACGCGCCAGGAGCAGCGCCAGCACGGAGCCGATGATGACCCCCAGCCCGGCGAGCCGCAGCGCCTGGCTCAAAATCAACCAGAAGATGCTCACCTCCCGCGCGCCCAGCGCCATGCGCACGCCAATCTCCGTCCGCCGCTGGGTGACGGAGTAGGCCATGATGCCGTAGACGCCCCCTGCGGCCAGCAGCAGCGCCACACCCGCGAAGAGCCCCAGCAGCGCGGCGAGCAGGTGCCGGGAGCCGAACGACTCCGCGATGAGCGCTTCCAAGGGCCGGGGTGACGGCGGTGGTTGCTCGGGGTCAAGCGAGGCCATCCCCTCACGCAAGGACAGCCCCAGCGACGACGCCGCGGTTGCCGCTCCGCCCACCGCCACCATCACCACCATGGCGTCACGCGGGGCCTGGGCCAGCGGCAGGTAGAACTCCGGCACGGAGGAGCGCACCTGCCCGCGCCACAGCGCCCGGACATCGCCCACCACGCCAATGACCTCCCACGGCTCCGCGCCGCCCGCGAAGAAGCGCTTGCCCAGCGGCGACTCTCCGGGCCAGAAGCGCCGCGCCAGGGCCGAGTTGATCATCGCGACCCGGGGCGCCTCCTCCACGTCCAACGCGCTGAAGTCGCGCCCCTCGTGCAAGGGGATGCCCATGGTCCGGAAGTAGCCTGGGGAGACGACGCGCTGGCTGGCCTCGGGCAGCTGCCCGGGCGGCGGCTTCGGCTGCCCCGCCGGATAGAGGTTCGAGCTCTGGCTGCGACGGCTGATGGGCGGCAGGCTGGCCGCCGAGACGGCCTGGGCGCCCGGCATGGAGGACAACCGCTCCTGCAGCGCCTGGAAGAAGCGCACCCGGTCGGCATCCGTCGGATACCGGGTCTCCGGCAGCGTCACGTCGAAGTAGAACACGCGCTCGGCGGCGAAGCCCGGTGAGGTCCCCTGCAGCTGGTAGAGGCTGCGGAGCATCAGGCCGGCGCCGACGACCAGCATCAAGGCCAGGGCCACCTCCGCCGTCACCAGGGCCGACCGGATGCTCTTTCGTCCCACCGTGGCGCCCGCCCCCTCCCGCATCGCCTCCAGCGGGTTCTGCCGCGACATCTGGAACGCGGGCGCCAGGCCGAACAGCACCCCGGAGACAGCCGACAGCCCGACACAGAACAGCAGCGCCCCGCCGTCCACCTGGATGGATTGCCACCCGGGCAGGCGCTCCGCCAACCCGGGCGGCAGCAGGGTGGCGATCATGTGCGTGCCCCACAGCGCGCCCAGGACACCCAAGCCTCCTCCCAGGAGCGACAGCAGGACGCTTTCGGTCAGGGCCTGGACCATCAGGCGAGTCGGGCTCGCCCCGAGCGCCCCGCGAATGGCCAGCTCCTTACGCCGGGCCGCCGCGCGCGCCAGCAGCAGGCTCGCGACATTCGCGCAGCCGATGAGCAACACGAAGCCCACCGCGCCCGCCAGGGTGATGAGCAGCGGCCTCAAGGGCCCCAGATAGGCTTCGCGCACGGACGTCAGCCGCACGGTGCGCTCCGAATCCGTGTCGGGGTACCGTTCGGCCAGCCGCCCCGCGAGCACCCGCAGGGCGTCCTCCGCCATCGCCACGGAGAAGCCAGGCTTGAGGCGGCCCACCACCCGCACCTTCCGGTCCCCGCGTTCGTCCAGCTCCGCCTGCGTCGGCGCGAGCGGCACCCAGGCTTCGGCGCCAGGCGGGAAGTCGAAGCTCTTCGGCATCACGCCCACGACGGTGTAGGGCGCACCATCCAGCGTCACGGACTCACCCAGCACGGAGGGCGCGCCACCAAACCGGCGCCGCCACAACCCGTCCGACAGCACCACCACCGCCTCGCCCCCCACGCGGTCTTCCTCCGCGGAGAACGCCCTGCCCAGCGAGGGCCTCGCCTCCAGCGCGGGGAACAGCGCGGCGCCCACCCGAAACGCCTGAAGCCGCTCCGGCTGCAGCGCGCCGCCCAGGTTCAAGCTCCGCGGGACTATCCCCGCCACGTGCTCGAAAACCGCCGCCTGCTCGGTCCAATCCGCCAGCGTCGCCAGGGACGTCTCGCTCCGCTCGACCCCCGCCTTGGGGAGCGAGTCCCACACCATCACCAGACGCTCCTCGTGCGGAAAACGCATGGGCTGGAGCCAGATGGAGTTGACGACACTGAATATCGTCGTGCTCGCGCCAATCCCCAGCGCCAGCGTCAACACCGCGACCAGGGTGAACGTCGGGCTCTTGAGCAACAGCCTGACGCCGAACCGGATGTCCTGACGAATTGTATCCATGACCCTCTCACGCCACAGCATGCCACGCGGCGTGTGCCCCGGCGACGCGCATCACAACGAAGGTCCGGTAAGGCCCGTGAGAACACCCAAGTCCGTGAAATTTCAAAGCTGGCAGACATTTCGTTAAAACCATGTCTGAGCCTGGACATTCGTTCCAGGTTCGCCGTACTCTTGGAGGTCCGAGCCGCAGGCACCATCTGGCGTCAGGCTCGGCACGTGCGGCGATAAATCCGTGCCACGCGTGTGGTTTGATTCACCCCCTGGAGTCCCTCATGGTTGAGAGCAACATCGTTCTGAAGCCCGAGGTGGTGACGTTCAAGCAGCTGGACCCCGCGAAGGTTGACGCGCTCCGCGGCCAGCTGAGCATGATCCTGGGTCGTGGCGAGTTCCCCATGATGTCCGCGCGTGCGGTCATCAAGGAGCCGCAGGATCACACCAGCCATACGTCTGACGGCTGGTTCTAGCAGGTTTCTGCTCCCCGGCGCCCATCCTGGGGCGCCGGGGAGCAGGTTGTCTTGACGCAAGGACTCCCCTCCATGCAGCAGGAACTTCGTTCTGCCCAAGCCCCCGTCGTGTTTCACCTGAATGGGATTGGAGACCGACTCCTCGCCCTCCCCGCGCTGCGAGCCCTGAGTCAGCTGTACCCGGGTCAAATCAGACTGGTGGGAGCACCAGGTGATTCAAGCCTGTTCTTTTATCAAGAGCTCGGGCTCATGAAGATTCACGAGGTGCGCGCGACGACGCAGGGCACGGAGCGGAGCATCGACGCGGAGGCGCTCCGGCAGGCCGTTGGGAGCTGCGACTTGTTTCTCTGTTTCAACACCTGGCACGCGGCGGGTGTCTCGGAGCTGCTCGAGGGGTTTCCGGCGACCACTGAAACGGTGGGCCTGTATCGCCGTTACAAGCAATGGGTCCGGGGTGAGGAGACCCAACACGCCTTGGACCGGCTCTTCGCGCTGGCCCAGCGGCTGGTCCCCACCCTGCGGCTGGAGGACTTCGCCCAGGCCCCCGCGCTGACGGCCGAGGCCACCGCGGCGGCCAGGAGCTTTCGCGACAGCGTCCCCGCGGGGGCCCGGCTGCTCGCGCTCCACACGGAGACAGGCTCCCGGAAACAGTGGCCCGTCGCCCGCTACCGCGCCGTGCTGGATGCCTTCCTCGAACGTCACCCCGAATGGCTGGTCCTCAACGTGGACTACGGCGCCACGGAGCTGGAGCCCATGGTCCATGGAGGCCGGGTGCTGGCCGCCCAGGGCACCTCACTCGACGTGGCCATGGCGCTGCTCGGCGCGTGTGATGGCTTCCTCGGAATCGACTCCTGCATGCTGCACGCGGCGGACTTCTTCCGGCTCCCCTCGGTGGGCCTGTTCGGACCGACGTCTCCCCGCCAGTGGGGGTTCCGGCTCACCCCGGCCTTCCGCGAGCTCACGGGGAACGGGAGCATGGACGACCTCACCGAGGACGCGGTCCTCGGCGCGCTCACGGACCTCGCGGCGGGCCGGCTGCGGCCCGCCTGAGCGGGGCCGCCCCCACCCCGCGCTTCAGCCGCTCTGCACGCTCATCAACGGCGGCGCGGCCTGCGCGGAGGGCTCCGCGGGCAGGCCGTTGGCCATCTCCACCAGGGCGGCGTCCATGCCAGGCATCATCCGCAACAGGGGGATGGGGTCCTCCACGAGCTTGCGCAAGACCCACTCCACGACCGCCAACGTCTGCAGGCACTCCTCGGACGCATGCGGGCGCGGCGTCGCGTCCCCGGTCCGGGCGTAGTCGAGCACCGGCAGCACGCCGCAGTAGGGGTTGAAGGCGCACTCGCGGCACTGCGGGTCGCGATCCCGCAGCGACAGGTTCATGGACCGGAACGTGGCCTTGTCGCGGATGAGCGCGTCGTAGGTCGTCCCCTTGACGTTGCCCAACCCGAACTCCGAGCGCATCGAGCGGGCTTCGTCCGACGGCAGGATTTCGCCGTCATGGTCATAGGTGATGGCCGAGCCGAAGTCCCCGACCGGGTTGCGCCAGTCCACGAAGCCCGTGTCCGTCGTCTGGAGAATCTTGGCCAGGACGACACGCACCACGCGCTCGGAGTAGTTCTCGTTCTCCCGGCGGTTCTTCTCGTAGATGTAGTCGAGCGCGTCCAGGTAGTAGTGGAGGAAGTCCTGGATGTCGAAGGGCAGCTTCTCCTTGCGGGCGTTGCCCAGGGCCTTGAGCTTCAGGATGGCGAGGTCCTTGAAGCCCTCCGCGTGATAGAAGTCGATGGTGCGCTTCAGCTCCTTGGCGTTGGAGGCCCCCACCACGCACAGGGGTGACGCGCTGAGCACCCTGGGAAACCGGTCGCGGAAGTGGTTCAGCCGCTCCATGACCTTGCGGAAGCTGCCCGCCCCGCTCCGCGTGACTCGGAATGAGTCGTGGATGTCTTCGGGACCGTTCAACGAATACGACACGTTGATGCGGTTCTCCATGCAGTACGCGATGTGCTCATCGGTGGCGACCATGAGGTTGCTCACCACGGAGAAGCGGAGCCGCTTGCCCACGGCTTCGTTCTGCCTGCGCGCCTCCGCGACGAAGTACTTCATGCCCTCGAAGTTCAAGAAGGGCTCGCCGCCCTGGAACTCGAAGCCCAGGAAGGGGGCCGGAGAGCCGAGCGCGAAGCGGATGATGGCATCCGCGACGTCTGGCTGCATGTCGAAGTGCTTGGAGTCCGCGGAGATGCTCTCCGGGTTCATGTGGCAGTAGGTGCAGTTGAGGTTGCACCGCTTGGACAGCACGACGATATGGAGCCCCGGCCCCGCGTAGGTCCGGTCATGCCAGCGCTTGAGGTCCTCCAGCACGCGCGAGGAGTTCTGCGCGGTGATGAGGTGGCTGGTCTGCTCGAGCCGCGCGAACAGGGCCTCATCCATGGAGATTTCGTCGAGCTGGGCGTTCTCCGCGCTGGACAGCAGCTGCATGGCGCCCGTCCGGGACAGCCGCACGAAGTGGTCGGGGCCCACCTGCTTCGCGGGGAAGAAGTTGGGCAGCCACTCGTCGCGATAGCGCAACCCTGGAACCCTCATGACGCACCTCCGGCGTGCTGGGAATAGTGGGCCGCGAGCACTGCCGCCTCGCGCCAGTCCATGTATGTCTCTGCGTCATTCACCACGGGGCCGCTGGCGGCCACCCGCGAGAAGTGCTGCTTCATCCATGCCTCGAAGGCCTGGTCCATGTCCGCATCCGCGACCCGCTCGATGAGCGGGTGCTGCTCACTCAGGGCCTGGGCCATCTGCGCCAGGAGCACGCGCCCTTCGGGCGTGGGGCGCTCGAAGTCCAGGAGGGTCCGGAAGGAGAGCAGGTTGCAGCGGTGAGATTTGAGCAACTGGAAGCGCCACTCCCGCTGCTTGAACTCGGGCCTGTCCAGCGCCAGCAGCCGGAGCCGGTTCACCGCCAGGAAGGAGTGCAGGCCCAGATGCAAGCCCCGGAGGGGGCGCGGGTCGGTGCGGTAGGCGGAGACGAACTCGGGACGTGCGTCGTCCCACCGCCCGAAGGCGCGCGAGTCGAGCAGCAGGTACATGCGCTCGTGTTGCAGCTCATGGACCAGGTCCTCCGCATGCTCCAGGCCGTGGGCCACGCGCGTGAGGAAGATGGGCGTGCCCGCCCCATAGGAGGACGAGCAACGCACGCTCCGGTTCTCCGGGCCCCCCATGTCGACGAGCGCGGGGAGCAACACGCGGGCCCAGTCGAGCACCTCGGGCCACAGCTCCCCAAGAATGTGGAAGGCCTCCTCCGCGCTGCGCAGCAGGGGCATGGGCCGCCAGGTGCCCGTGCTCCCATCATCCGGGATGCCCGCGCGCTCTCTCCGGCCGGTGATGCCGAGCATCTCGCTGTCGTCCAGCACCGGAACGTTCCACGTCTCGGACCAGGGCAGCGGCTGGAGGCTCACGGGCGCATCGCCCGCCAACGGCAGCGGGATGCGAAGCTGGGGGCCGGCGTGCCCCTCCGCGGAGAGCAGGCACTCCGCGCCAGAGAAGCGCCAAAAGAGGCGCCCCTCGCCGGGGCCGCGCACGTCGAGCCGCTCACCCCGAGGCAGGCAGTAGAGGGTCCGCGGCGTCACGAAGAGGGCTTCGCCGTGGGTGACCTCTCCTCGCAGCCGCTGGACGATGAGCAGCGACGCGAGGTTGCCCAGCAAGCGCTGGGTCAATCCGGGCCCGACGACGGCGGGCCCCAGCAAGCGGCCGAGCAGCACCGTCGTGCTCCAGTGCTCCAGGAACTCACGCGCCAGCGCAGGCGCGCGCTCGACGAGCTCGAACGCCTCGGAGAGGAGGGACTGGAGCTCCGCGGCACAGTCCCCCAGCTTCCCGAGCCGCTCCGGCTGCTGGAGCCAGCCCATGAGCAAGTCGAGCTGCCCCATCTGCTGCGCCCGCAGCAGCTCCCGCGCCGAGGCTTCCGCGTCGGGGGACAACGGCGTCGGGAAGGTGAAGGCCTCTTGGAATTGCATCAGTGACTCCAGTCGAGCACCAACGGCGACTCGTGCGTCAGGTGGGACAGGAACGTGAAGAGGGCCGACCGGACGTCGTCTTGAGGCAGGGAGAGGGCCGCGCTCACGTCGCCGACCATCTCGGCGACCGTGCGTCCGTCACATTGCTCCAGCAGGAGCGACTCGAGCGTCGACAGCGGCTGGTAGCGGAGGCCCCCCGGGCTCGCGTAACAGAGCACCTCGGACGTCTCCGGCGACAGCGGGCGCGCGTCCAGCAGCCGCGCCAACTCCTGAGTGACGCGCAGGTGGTAGGGCCCCAACACCGGGCGGCGCTGGAGGAGGCTGTCACGAAGCACGGACAGGTGGCTCGAGCGAAGCGCCTCGGTGCGCTCGTCCCGGCGGACCAGCTCCTTCATCCGGCGGGACATGCACTGAAGGTGGAACAGACCCCGGTCCATCCACTGGCAGGCCGCCAGGTCCTCCCGCAGCGGCGCCGCGAGCGCCGGCTCGCCTTGGAGCAGGGCCTCGACAGCGGCGAAGTAACCAGCGTCCATGTCGGCGGGCTCCGCAATCTTCGACGGGAGGAGCGAGACCAGCCGCGCCGCGAGCTCGAAGGCCCTGGCCTCCACGAGGCAGCGGAGCGTCCGGGGCACCAGGACCGCCGCGGGGGTCTTGTTGACGGACGACTGGCAACGCTCCAGCAGGTAGCGCAGGTCGCGAGTGGAGGCGCGCACCACCTCCCGGATGGCCTCGAACGGCTCCAGCCACCGCGCGAGGTCGTTGTTGTCTCCCCATCCCCAACGCTGAATGGGCTTGCTCGGGTGATAGCCCGTGAAGAAGGTCGTCAGCAGGGCCTGAGGACGCTGCGGCCCCCGCGCCGGCTCGAAGCGACGGCCGGGCTGCAGCAGCGAGCAGCGCTCCAGGTCGTGCTTGTCGTAGACGAGCCGGTACGGGGGCTTCCAGGGCAGGAGCACGGAGTCATGCGCGCGCGTCACCGCGGCGGCCATCCAATGCGCCCGGTCGACCGGATAGCGCTCCAGGCGGTCTTCCCGCGGCCGCCCCGCCATGGACAGCGTGCCCCCACAGGTCGCGATCCGCGCGGGCTTCAACCAGTCGCAGAACGCGAGCGCGCCCACGGCGTCCATCTGATTCCAGAAGCCCTGCCACTGGACCGAGGCCCCCGTGGGAACGAAGGCGACATCAATCCGGCCCCGGAAGGCCTCCAGCGCTTCGCGAGTCCGGGGCGAATCCGTCACGTCCACCGCGTCCAGCGCCAGCACCTCCGGCGTCTCCACCAGCAGGGCACATTGCTCCTCGCCCTCCCCGGAACACTGCGCGGGCAGGATGTGGATACGCACGTCCTGGGCCAGCTCGACGACGTCCCCCTCCAGGAAGGGGTGGAGATTGCGGAAGCCCAGCGCCGTGAGAATCGCGCGAGCGCTCGACTCGGGCGCCGCGCCCGGCTTCGGCTTGTCGAGGAAGTAGAGCGCGACGTCCTCGCGCAGCCCCAACAGGCTGGGGGGATGGAGATGGTCGTCGTGCGCGTGGGAGAAGAAGACCGCGTCCACCGACGACAGGTCATCGAAGAACCACGCGGGGCACGCGGGCTGCCGGAACTCCAGCTCCCGCAGCACGAGCACCGGATCGATGAGAACCCTCAGAGGACCGCGGTGAATGACAAAAGAAGTGTGGCCCAGGTGCTCGATAAAAGTCTGCACAGCATGCCTGTTCTGAATATTCAGAATTCAACGTATCAACTCACATCCCCGAGCGTCAATCCATGCCCCGGGAATGATGGCTCAGCGTGGGCTGAGGAGCTCGGACGTACGGTGCGTGGCCAGATAGGCCTTGGCTTCAATCAGCGGAGCCCCCGTCAAGCCCAGCTTGACGTGCGCGAGCCGCTTATCGAAGACGCTCTCCCGCACGGCCGCGCCGTCGGGCAGGCTGACTTTCGTCCGCCCGGGCCAGGCAAGCAGCGCGTCACGCCGTGAGGGCGCGCAGAGCCCCCGCTTCACGAGCTCGTCGAGCAGCAATTGCCACCGGGGCTCCTCGGCGGGCTGCGCACGCCCTTGAAACGAGCATTCAAGCCCCAGCGTCGGCAACAACCGGGGCGCCAGGTCCAGGTTGAGCATGAAGCGATTGACGCCGAGCGGGAGGACCCACGCGAGGGTGTCCCGAAGCTGCTGGAAGTCCCCTGGCCACGCCACGGCCTCCAGGTAGGCCACGATGCGCTCTGGCGGCACGTTCTTGAGCGTGAAGCGCAGGTTCTTGCTGCGCCGCGACATCATCACACAGGCCGCATAGAGGTGGGCGCCAGGAGGCAGCGCCTCGATGCAGACGTCCATCTCCCGCTGGAGCTCCGGCGTGAGCGGCGCCTCGTCCCCACGCAAGAGCGGGAGCCCCGCGTGGAGCGTCGCGCGGTAGGTGTCCGACTTCTGTCGATGCAGCGCTTCGTTGATGGCGACGGGCTGGTCCCGCGTGCAGAGAAACACGATGGGCAGCGGCGGCGAGGCGACTGGCGCATCCAGGTCGAACTCCAGCCAGAACGCGTCGACCTCCCTGTCGAGCAGCCCGCCCGGCTCGGACCACCCTCGCGCGAAGTCGCGAATGCGCCGCCACTCGGGCGCGGCGAACAATGGCGCTGGGAGCTCGGCGTGGGGATGCCTGCCAGCAAGCAGCGCCTGTCCGTCGTGTTTGATGCCCAGGATGAAGTCCACCCGCGGCGCCCCGTCCAGCAGCCGGACCTCGAAGCCCCCATCGCCCTCCAGCGCCGCCGGCAGCCATTCACCCAGCTCGCGCAGGCGGGCCCGCGACTCGGGAGCAAACAACGCGGGCGGATAGTCATCGTCGAAGGCGGCCAGCGTCTCCTTCCAGGTGCCCGGCCGGGACGGGAGCGCACCGGGGAGGAAGTTGTCGGTCCGGTCCGCCGCGATGCGGGCGATTCGGAGGTAACGGACGAGCGCTTCGACACACAGCGCCGCCGATGCTTCCAGCGAGCCATGGACGACGTCCCCGGCCTCGTACAGCGGGGCCACCGGCCAGAGGCCTTCCTCGCTCTGCCCGCTCAGCAGCAGGGACGCCATGGAGTCCAACGTCCGCTCGAAGAGGTTGACGTCCGTAGGCCGCCCCAGGTTCATCAGGGCGCTCATGGCGAGTGCGACATTCACCGCTCCCCGCACCTCCCCCTTCTCCCAGAGCGAAATGAGCTCATCCCGAAGGGGGACCGCGAGCTGCCAGTGGTCACCCGCGCGTCGAACCCAGCGCGTCAGCAGGTAGCCCAACAGGAGCGGAGAGGCCTCGGCAGCGGGCGGACCGCGCACGCACGACAGGAGCCCCCGGGTACGGAGTTGCTCGGCGACAAACGCGGCACGGCCCGGAAGCGACCGCCCTTCGTGCGCCGCCAGGAGCAGGAGGTCCGCGTGGGTGACGACGTCCACGTCAGGAGGGACACCCTCGCTGGAGACAGCTCCCGGCTCGCGCCCTGTCTGGCCATGCCCTCGCGCCGCGTCGCGGGCCAGGAGCGCATCGAGCGCCGAGGACGGCTCCAGCGGGATGTTCCATTGCGTCAAGGCCACCAGCGCCCGGGCCGACTCCCCCGCCCCCGGCAGCTTCAACTCAGGGGAGAAGCGCCAGCAGCCCGTCGCATCACGGCTGGAGCGCAGCCGCCGCACACAGGCCTCCACCTGCGCACGCCCATGGCCCTCACACTCGGCCAACGCGAGGAGGGCCAACGTCGCCGCCGCCGGGGAGTCTACCGGATGAACACCCGCGCCCGTGGCGGCCAGCAGCTCCGCGCCGGGAAGCTGTTCCAGTGCGGCGACCGCCGCGCCAATCGCGCCCTCCAGCATCTGTGCCGTGGGCCGGATCGGCGCTCCTGGAATCTGAACAGACACGGGCTTCCTCCGAGCGACGCTGGCGAATGAACGCAAAGCGTGCCCGAGCGTGAAGCGCAGGGCAATCACCTCTCCATGTAAACGGATGAAATCAATTTAGACCCCCACTCCGTGTAAACATGGCGAACTGATACACTCGCGGCGCCACCTCCTCCACCCGGCAGCGAAGGGCCGAAGCCCCGGCGCGAGACACGCACCGGGGCTCCCGGCGGGACTACGTGTCCGCCAGCATGAACGCGATGCGATTCGAGCGCGCGGAGGAGGGGAAGCCGCCCGCCGTCGCCGCGGTGATGTAGCCGGCGAGGTTGGGGAACACGTACTCGCGCTCGGCGGCGGTCGACAGGCCCAGCCAGTGCGCCAGCGAATGGGCGTACTGGTCCACCGACAGGGTGGGAATCCAGCGGCCCCGCGAGTCCGTGGTGTCCAGGTTGTTCACGCCGTTGGCGGCCAGGTCCAGGTCCGGGTACGTGCCGTAGAGTCGGCCGCCCTGGACGCGCTCCCCAATGACAATGGCGTGGCCGCCCCAGGCGTGGTCCGTGCCCCTATCCGAGTTCTCCACCAGCGTCCGGCTGAAGTCGCTCATGGTGAAGAGCGTGGCCTGCGGTGGGGCGGCGCCAAACGCCCCCGACGCGCGCAGCAACGCCAACGCCTGGTAGAAGGCGTCCAGCGCGAAGTCGAGCTGGGTGAGCAGCGCGTTGTGCGTGGGCAACTGCCCCACGTGTGTGTCGAAGCCGCCCAGGCCCACCGAGAACTCCTGGCGCCTCAGGCCCAGGCCTCCCTGGGCCGTGGCCGTCGCCCCCGCGACGAGGTCCCGCAGCACCTGGTAGAGCTGCGTGTGCAGCGTCCAGTTGGTGATGCCGGTGGGCGGGACGAACAGCGCGTCGATGGCGACACGCGTGGCCGCCGGGAGCGCGAGCCACGCCGCCTCTCGCGCCTCGGCGCGGGCCGTGGCGAAGGTCTGCGCCTGCGTGAAGATGCCGCCGTAGGAGGCCTCCAGGGTGACGCCGTTCGTGTGCTCCATCACGTCGGCGAGCGCCTGCGTCTGGAGCGCGTTGAAGTCAGCGTCGGACGTCTGGCGGAACGCGAGCGTGCCGCTGGGCGACACCATCATCGGCTGGCGCACGGCCCCCGCGGCGAACAGCGGCTTGCCGCCGAAGGAGACCACCTCTGGATACCCGCCCGGGTTGAGGCCATGGAGCTTGTCCGCCGTCCGCCCGCCCCACCCCGTCGTCTTGCCGACCAGCTCGAAGGGCACCGGCGCGGTGGAGGGATTGGCGATGGCGCTGGCCCACGCGTCCTGCTGGTCGCTGTGGGAGTACAGGTTGTCCGGCCGGGCGGTGGTGCCGTTGGTGTAGTCCGCCTTGCGCATGGGGACCACCAGCGGCCCCACGTTGCACACGAGCGCGGCGCGCTGCTGGCCGAACAGCGCCTGCACCTTCTTCAGTGCGGGGTGCAGCCCGTACGAGTCGGCCACCTGCCCCGCCGGGCTGATGGGCAGCAGGTCCGCCAGGGGGATGCCGATGTTCGGCCGCGCCGCGCTGTACTGCGCATAGGGCGTGGCGCCGCGCGGCACCAGGATGTTGTTGGCGTCATTGCCCCCCAGCAGGAACACGCTGACGGCGGCGCGGTAGCCCGCGTAACCGCTGAGGGTGGCGGCTTCGGCCTCGCCCACCAGCCAGCGAGGCAGCGCGGACGACGCGGCGAGCAGGCCCAGTCCGCTGGACGTACCACGAAGGAACTGTCGTCTCGAGAAGGACATGGGCTACCTCTGGACCTGGAACTCGGGGGAGAGCGACGTGAGATAGACGGCCAGCTTCCGCTTGCGCGTCGAGTTCCCCACGCGTGAATCGGTGATGGCGTTGAAGACGGTGAGCTGGAGGTCCGAGGACATCGTGTGGTGGAGCCAGTAGCGGCCCAGCCACACCGTCAGGTCATTCGAGTCGGCCGGGAGCGCGCTCACGTCCACCAGGACGCCCGCGTTGGCCGGCGCGGTCGAAAACAGCAGCTCATGCACGAAGTTGGCGCGCGCCGTGACGGTGGCCGTGTCGAGGATGGCGAACTCGGGGCCGAGCAGGCCGTTGCCCCCAGGCACAGGCGCGTTGGGTGGGTAGTAGCTGAAGACGGACGGCGGACGGGGCACGGACTGGCCCATGGCGCTGCTCCAGGAAGCCAGCTTCGCGCCCGGGTCCTTGGTGCCGCCCACCGTGTCCAGCGTGCCGTTGAGCCAGCGAACCAGGGTGGTGACGAACAGCGCCGGCGGGCGCAGGTGGCCGTAGCTGGCGTACTGCGCCAGCGGGACCTGCGGACCGCGCGCGTCGACGTCCTCCAGAATCGCGCGGACCACGGCGCGCAAGTCGCCCCGGACGCCGCTGCCGTTGTCCTTGAAGACGTTCACCACGCGCCGGACATAGGCCGGACGCGGGTTGCTGGTGACCAGGTGCTGGATGAGCTGCTTGCAGATGAACGGCGGCACGTTCGGGTCCGCGAAGACGTTGTCCAGCGCCTGCTTCAGGTGCGCCGCCGCGCCCCCGCCGGCCGTGGTGGACACGCCGCGCAGCAGCACGCGTGACGTCGAGTCGTGATTCACGTTGCAGCCAATCATCTTCTGCGCGTAGCTGGCCGGGTTCGAGCGCCCCACCGTCGGGCAGCCGGTGTCGCTGGCATACGTCCACCCGGAGAGCGCATGGGCGAAGGCCTGGACGTGCGCCTCCGTGTACGCGGGAATCGGCGCGCCCTGCGCGTCCACCTTCTCCGTGCCGTCATCGTTGAGCTTGTGGAGGCCCAGCGTGAAGAGCTGGAGCATCTCCCGCGCGTAGTTCTCGTTGGGCGCGACGGGCTCGCCGTTCGTCTTGAAGGCCTTGTTGTTCGCCATGTCCAGGTACGTGCCCATGGCGGGGTCCAGCGTCATCGCCTCCAGCAGCGTGCGGAAGTTGCCGAAGGCATTCGTGGACAGCCGGTTGAGATAGCCGGCCATGGCCAGCTTCGGCTCCGACTCCGGCGTGGACATCAGGTTGGGGATGCCCGACTGCGAGACGACGAAAATCTGGCTCAGCGCGAACGTCACGCGCTGCCGCAGCTGGTCCTTCCCCTGGATGGCGTTCGTGAAGAACTGGGAGCCGATGTCCCGCGTCCCCAGCGCGCCGCTGTAGGTGGAGCGGGGGGCGCTGAGCTGCGCGGTGATGGCGTCGGTGATGCCCTGCGCCACCACATACTCCACCGAGTCGATGGGCAGGGGGCTCGCTCCGGCCGCGAGCTTCGGTCCGAAGGTGGCCTGTTCGAGGAAGCGGATGGCATTCGCCTCGGAGGGAGTGTCCAGTGCCTCGGCGGCCTGCGACTGCTGGCCGAGCACTTCGCTCTCCACGACCTCCGGGGGACTGTCTTCCGGTGCGCACGCGGTCGCGCACACGGCGATGGCTAGGGTGAGGCGTCGAATCATGGGGGACGTTCTCCTGGCGAGGCGGCGGCTTCGGGCAGCACGGACAAGCGCCTCACCGAGAACAGACATAACAAATAAGGCAAACTAAGCGCAAAATGCAGCTTTAGCCGGCCTTGCGCGGGATTGGCCGTTCAACGTGCGCGCGGCGTCATGGGGCGCCTCACGCGGACCAGATGGCCTCCACGCGGGAGCGCACCTTGCGCCGCGCCTCCGCGAACCCGGGCTGCGCGCGCAGGGGCGCCAGCGCCGGGCAGCGGTCCATCCACTCCAGGTCGATGAGCGCCAGGTCCGCCGCCTGCTGGAGATAACGCATCGCCTCGGCGGACGCGCCCCGGAGGCACATCAGCTCCGCCGCGAGCTGACACACCATCGACGCGAAGCGCGAGTTCACCTGCCAGGTGAGCATGCCGTCCAGGCTGGCTCCCGTCTCCGCCACCGTCAGCTCGCCCAGCGCCGCCGAGCAATAGGTGGCCACGTGGGAGGCCATGTGGTTCGGGTCTTCGAACAGCGCGGCCCGGCACTGGCGGAGGTCGTCCAGGTCGCCCTTCCAGGCCGCGACACGCATGCGGAGGATGAGGACCACCATGCCGAACAGGGGCTGACTGCTCAGGCGCGCCATGCACCACTGATAGGTCGCCTCGTCGCCGCGCAGGGCGCTGCAACGCGCCACTTCGACCAGGCAGATGGCCATGCCCGGCTCCAGCGCATAGGCCAGCTTCAAGCGCGGCATGCCTTCGTCCGCGCGGCCGGCCTCACACTGGAGATTGCCGAGGAGCTGGAGCGCGGGCGCGAACGTGGGGGCCGCATCGAGCGCCGTGCGCAAGGCCACCACCGCGTCCCGCCACCGGCCTTCCCGGGTGGCCAGGATGGCCTGTGCCAGCCTCGTCTCCACGAGCTCCGGCGCCAACTGCCGGGCACGCTCCAGGCTCGTCCGCGCCAGGGCCTCCCAGTCGACCTCGTCCGCCATGGTGCGGAGGAAGCCCGCCCGGAGCGTCGCCACCGCATGCTGCGCCGCCGCGTGCGAGAAGCCAGGCACGGAGTCGCGAAGCTGTTCGAGCGGCGTGATGACCTCCTCCTTCAGCTCCCGCGTCATCGAGTGCGCGAGCATCCGGGAGACCACCTGCCGGTAGAGGGCCAGGGCCTCCGCGGGCACCGTGGCGCGGTAGGCCAGGATGGCCAGTTCGCCGCGCAGGGCCTCCGCCAGCCGCTGTCCCAGCCGGTCCTGGAGCTGGAACGGGTCGTCATCCGCGTCGTCGAAGCGGCCGCTCCATAGTTGCGTGCCCGACGCGCCCTCCACCACCCGGAGCGTCACGCGCACCGACTTGCCGGCGGCCTGGAGCGTCCCATCCACCAGCAGCTCCACGCCCAGCTCCCGCGCCGCGGCGCGCGGGTCCCGCTCCTGCCGGAACCGCTCCGTGGCCCCGCTGCTCTGCACCCGGAGGCCGCGCGTCCTGGACAGCACATCGATGAGCGCCTCCGTCACGCCGTCGCCCAGGAACGCCTGGTCCGAAGCGCCCAGGAAGCGCAGCGGAAGCACCGCCAACGACTGCTCGCCCGGGCGCAACGGCGTCCGGGAGGCCAGCGCGCCCGAGGACACCGCGTCATGGCCGAAGCCGCCAGGCCGCGGCGTGGACGTGCCGTGAGCGCCCACCCCGGAGGCCCCCCTGTCGCCGCCCGCGGCGGGTCCTCTCGTCCCGAGATGCGCGCCATGGGCATGTTCGGGCTCGATGGGTTCGCCGACGGAGCCGAGCCACTGCCTCAGCGCCTCCGCCACACAGGCCGCGTCCCGCGGACGTCCGGAGGGCTCACGCGACAAGCACGCGAGCACCAGCTCCGCCAGCGCATCCGGCACCGCCGCCAGCAGGCGCGGGTCGGGCGGCGGCTGCCTCAAGCGGGCCACGGCCACGGCCATGGGCGAATCACCGGCGAACGGAGGCGCGCCGGTGAGCAACTGATAGAGCACCAGGCCCGTGGCGTAGAGGTCGGCGCGCGCGTCCACCTCGCCGCTCTCCAGCTGCTCGGGCGCCATGTACATGGGCGTGCCCACCAGGCCCTGCGTGCGCGAGGCCCCCTCGCCCGCCATGGCCCGGGCGATGCCGAAGTCGGTGAGCACCACGCGGCCACGGGCCTCCACCAGCACGTTGGCCGGCTTCAGGTCCCGGTGCACGACGCCCGCGGCGTGCGCCGCCGCCAGGCCCTCACAGAGCGCCAGGACCAGCCGCGCCGCCCGCGCGGGAGGCACCGCGTGCTCGCGCTCCATCAGCGACTGCAGGCTCTCCCCCTCCACGTACTCCATGGTCAGGTAGAGGCGGCCGGAGTGCTCGCCCAGGTCGAAGGTCCGCGCCACGTGCCGGTGGGTGATGCGCCGGGCCAGGCGGACCTCGCGGCGGAAGCGCTCCAGCCACTCCGGCGCCGGCGAAGCGCCCAGCTCCAAAAGCTTCAACGCCACCACGTCGCCCACCAGCGTGTCTCGCGCCCGGTACACCGCGCCCATTCCACCGCGCCCGGCCAGCTCCTCCAGGAGGTAGCGCCCGGCGAACAGCGCGCGCTCCGTCACGTCGGTGATGGCGGGACGCGGGAGCGGCGACAGCACCGTCGCATCGGTCCCCTCGGGTGGCGAACTCCGGTCTTTCTCCTCGGACACGGCGCGGAATCTACCCTGCCGGGAGTCGAGGCGCCCGGCATTCGGGATGAACCCAACAATCTCTGGATATCAGGCCCATTCTCAACGTGGCACCGGGGGCGTCCGCGGCGGCTTCGGCTTGAAGAGCGCGCACGCATGGACCGGCTGCGGCGGGTACTTCCCGGGCAGCAGCGGGCAGAGGATGAAGGTCGTCGTCCTCGACTGGACGTAGCGAGGCGGCGCGGCGCAGCGGTGACAGAGGCTGTCGGGGAACGGCGGCGCTTCGGGCGGGGGCGTCAATCGCGCAGCTCGAGCCACACCGGAGCGTGGTCCGAGGGCTGCTTGCCCTTGCGCTCCTCGCGGTCCACGTCCACGACGGTCAGCCGCTCGGCCACGGGCGCCGTCACGTAGAGGTGGTCGATGCGCAGGCCCAGGTTCTTCGGGAAGCCGAGCATGCGGTAGTCCCACCAGGTGAACTTCTGCACGCCGGGGTGCAGCTTGCGGAAGGCATCCGAGAGCCCGAAGGCGCCCAGGTGCCGCAGGGCGTCCCGCTCCTTCAGCGTGAAGAGCGTCTGGCCCTCCCAAAGCTTCGCGTCATAGGTGTCGATGTCGTCGGGCGCCACGTTCCAGTCCCCGCCCAGCACCAGGGGCTCGTCGGGCTTGTGCCGGGTGTCCAGGTAGCGCCGCAGCCGGCCGTACCACTCCAGCTTGTACTGGTACTGCGGCGAGTCCACCGACTGGCCATTGGGCACGTACGCGCTCACCACGCGGATGCCGCCCACGGTCGCCGCGATGAGGCGCGCATGCGAGTCATCCACGCCGTCGGACAGGCCCTTCACGACGTCCTTCGGCTCCTCCTTCGCGAGGATGGCGACGCCGTTGTACGTCTTCTGCCCGTGGACGGCGGCGTGGTAGCCCAGCTCGCGCACGGCCTCCATGGGGAAGTCCTCGTCCACGCACTTGAGCTCCTGCAGGCAGAGGACGTCCGGCTGGGCCTTCTTCAACCAGGCGAGCAGCCGTTCCTGACGGGCCCGCACCGAGTTCACGTTCCAGGTGGCGATCTTCATCGCGCGGACCGTCGCATGCCGCCCGCGCCCCCCGCCATGCTTTTCCCGAGCCCTGTGGCCACAGGGCCACACAGCCCCCTCCGTCCCTCTGGGAGGACGCGTGGCACGCCAGTCGCAAAGACGCCGGGTGGGAGCCCGGCACACGGCGCCCCGGAGCCCCCGTCCCGGGCGCTCCGCCAGCAGCCGAGGTCGCCGCCATGCGCCGCAACCACACGAAGCCCACGTCCCCCACCGGCTTCCGCCCGACGACCTCGGTGCGGCGCGCGCTGGTGCTGGCAAGCCTCGTGGCGCTCGGACTGACCCTGGCGTGGGCGGAGGTGCCGTTGCCACCGGTGCTGCGCGCGTGGCTGGCCACGGAGGAGCAGTCCACGTCCAACGCGGACGCCGCGGCACCGGATGCAGCCAGCCCTCGGGGTGACGCCGCTGGGTTCCCGCCTGCCTTCGAGCGGCGCGCGACGCGTGGAGACCTCGGCATCGCGCACGTCGGCGCCGCGTTGGAGGGTTCGGACATCACGCCGGACGCCGAGCTCGCGTTGCCACACGGCCATGGGCGGCGCGTGGACCACCTGAGCCGGGCCCACCTGTTGCGCGACTGGGACGACCTCGCGGGCGCGCTCACGGAGTGCCGCCGGGCGATTCATGACGCCCCTGACGACGTGGCCGCCCTGGCGCTGGCGGCGGAGCTCGCCGGGCGCACGGGCCGAACGGACCTGGCCGTGCGTGCCCATGCCCAGCTCGGCCGCCTGCTGCCCCTGGATGCCCGCCCCTTGGTGCGTCAGGCGCGGCTGCTGGTGTCCCTGGGCCGCCACGCCGAAGCGGTGTCCGTGGGCGAGGAGGCCGTGCTGCGCAATCCCGAGTACGTGGAGGCCTATCAAGTGCTCGGGCGCGCCCACCTGGCGCAGGACGCGCTGGCGAAAGCGATGCTGCGCTTCGAGCAGGCCGTCCACCTCCACCCGGAGCATGGCTACGCGCTCAACAACCTGGGCCTCACCTATCTGCGTGCCGGGGAGGCCCGGAAGGCCGCGGACGTGCTCGTCCGGGCGGCGGCGCTGCTCCCGCACGTCGCCTATGTGCACAACAACCTGGGCGTGGCCCACGAGCGGCTCGGACAGGTGGAGGAGGCCCGGGCCGCCTACGCCGCCGCCATGCACCTGTCCCCGCGCTACGTCCAGGCCCGCGTCAACGCGGACCGGATGCGCCGCACGGCCCACGCGGACCTGGCCGGCGCCCGGACGGAGCGCCGGCAGGCGCGCCCCACCCAGGGTGAGGCGCCTGCTCCCCGGTAGCGCCTTCCTGCCTGGAGGCCCTGCGCCGGGCGGGCCTCCAGCGCGGTTCCCGTTCAGTGTCCCCCGGTCTAACCTGCGGACTTTCCTTCCAACGCAATGAGCACGGCTCCCCAGATGCCCTCTTCGCCCGATTCCTCCACACCCACTCCCCCCGCGCCGCCTCCGCGACCGGGGTTCGGTGCCCGGCTGTGGCGCTGGACGAAGCGGCTGCTCATCACCGGCGTCGTGTGCCTGGTGCTCGGCGCCATCACCGTGGCGGGCGGCTACGCGTACTACAGCCAGGACCTGCCCTCCGTGGACGCGCTGCGCAACTACCAGCCGCCGCAGGTGACGAAGGTGACGTGCGGTGACGGCACGCTCTGCGCCGAGTTCGCGCGCGAGCGGCGCACGTTGATTCGCGTGGAGGACCTGCCGCCCCACGTCCGCAACGCCTTCCTGGCCGCCGAGGACGCGGACTTCTACAAGCACGAGGGCCTGGACTTCTTCGGCATCACCCGCGCGGCCATCAAGAACCTCATCCCCAACAGCCGCAAGTCCGGCGCGTCCACCATCACCCAGCAGGTGGTGAAGAACCTCCTGCTGTCCCCCGAACGCACGTTCTCCCGCAAGGCGCGCGAATGGATTCTCACGCCGCGCGTGGAGGAGGCGCTCACCAAGGACCAGATTCTCTCGCTCTACATCAACCAGTCCTATTACGGGCAGCGCCGCTACGGCATGGAGGAGGCGGCCCTCTTCTACTTCGGCAAGCACGCCAAGGACTTGAACGTGGGCGAGGCCGCCGTGCTCGCGGGCACGGTGCAGCTCCCGCACCGCATCAACCCGGTGACGAACATGACGCGGGCGAAGTCGCGTCAGCGCTACGTGCTGGACCAGATGGCGCGCAACGGCTTCGTGTCCGCGGACGTGGTGGAGGCGGAGAAGGAGAAGCCCATTGTCCTGGCGCCCCGGCGGGGCAAGGTGGCGGGGCCGTATTACACGGAGGAGATTCGCCGCACGCTCATCGCGCGCTACGGAGAGCAGGTGGTGATGGAGGGCGGGCTGCGCGTGGACATCGCCATGGTGCCCAAGCTCCAGCTCGCGGCGGAGCAGTCGGTGCGCGACGGGCTGGAGGCGGTGGACCGGCGCCAGGGCTACCGCGGCCCCCGTGGCGCGCTGGAGCAGGGCCAGTGGGAGCGCTACCGGGCCCTCATCGCCACGCGCATCGAGGAGGCGGGCCGCCGGCAGAAGGACCAGGGCTACGTCGCGGACCTGTCCTCGCTGGCGAAGGTGGAGAAGGAAGCACCGAAGGCGCCCGAGCTTGCGGGAGCGCCCCTGGACCCGCTGGAAGAGGAAGGCACCGAGGAGCAGCGGCCGGACCTGACGCCCGAGGACGAGGCGCCGCTCTCCGCGGACCAACTCCTGGCGCAGTCGGTGCGCCTCAAGCCCATGGAGGAAGGCCTGCGCCTCACGGGCTACGTCATGCAGGTGGACGACAAGCGCAAGGTGGCGCGCGTGGACCTGGTGGGCCGCACCGCCGAGGTCTCCTTCGCGTCCGTCACCTGGGCGCGGCGGAAGGGCAAGGGCGCGCCGAAGAAGATTTCCGACGTCTTCACGGAGGGAGAGCTCGTCTTCGTGCGCGTGCTCAAGGCGCCGCCCGCGCCGGCCTTCGTGGAAGCGACGCTGGACCAGGTGCCCGAGGTGCAGGGCGGGCTGGTCGTCATTCGCCCGGAGAACCGGCACGTGGTGGCGCTGGTGGGCGGCTATGACGCGGAGCGCTCGTCCTTCAACCGCGCCACACAGGCGAAGCGGCAGCCGGGCTCGTCGTTCAAGCCGTTCCTCTACGCCGCCGCCATGGGCAGTGGCCGCTACACGCCGCTGTCCAAGGTCAATGACGCCCCCGAAGCCGTCCGCGACCCGTACACGGGCAAGACGTGGAAGCCGCAGAACTACGACCGTCAGTTCCAGGGGCCGATGACGCTGCGCGAGGCGCTCACCAAGTCGAAGAACACGGTGTCCGTGCGCCTCATCGAGGCGCTCACCCCGGCCACCACCATCGACTTCGCGCGCCGGGCGGGCATCCACTCCCCGCTGCCGGAGAACCTCACGCTGGCCCTGGGCACCGGCGAGGTGACGATGCTGGAGGCCGCCAACGCCTACGCCACGCTCCAGGCCAGTGGCCGCTACGCGGAGCCCTTGATGCTGCTGCGCGTGCGCGACGCGCGCGGAAAGGTGCTGGAGGAGCACCAGCCGGCCTTCGAGGAGACGCTGCCGCCCGCGGTGGCCTACCTCACCACGTCGCTGATGCGCAGCGTGGTGGAGGACGGCTCGGGCCGGGCCGTGCTCGCGCTGGAGCGCCCCGCCGCTGGCAAGACGGGCACCACGCAGCAGTCCCGTGACACGTGGTTCTCCGGCTACACGGCGGACTGGGTGGCCAGCGCGTGGGTGGGCTTCGACAACAACGCGCCGCTGGGCGGCAGTGAGACGGGTGGCCGCGCCGCGCTGCCCATCTGGCTCCAGTTCATGCGCGTGGCCCACGAAGGGCTGCCCACGCGGGAGTTCGAGGTGCCCCCTGGCGTCGTGCAGGTGCGCATCGACCCCATCAGCGGACTGCTGGCGGGCAACTCCGTCCCGGGCCGGCTGGAGCCCTTCCTCGAAGGCACGCAGCCCACCGCGGAGGCGCCACCGCCGGGGCAGGTGACCACCGACCAGTTCTTCCTCGACGAAGGCAACAGGCGGGGATTGTGAGCCCTGCCCGAGCCCTGCTGCTCGCCCCCGCGCTGGCCGCGCTCGCGGCGCCCGCGGCCGACACCACCGCCGCCATCCCCCGGCTCGCCCGGCAGGTGACGGGAGCCGTGCGCGCGCAGCGTGGCGTGGAGGCGCCGGTGGCCGTGAATGTCACGGGCGGCTCGGCCGAGCTTCGCCGCGCGGTGAGCACGGTGCTCGCCTCGCAGCTCGCCTCCGCGGGCCTGTCGCCCGTGGTGCTGGATGCGCCCACGGCCGAGGCCGCCGAGACGCTGGCGCGCGCGGGCGGTGCCCGGACGCTGGTGCGGCTCTCGCTGGACGTGGAGGGTGGCGAGCTGCGCGCCCGGGGGGATTTGATTGGCACCTGGGTGAACTTCTGGTCCGGCCGCACGCCCACGCGTTCGCCCAAGCCCGCCGCCACGTTGGTGGAGACGGTGCCCGCGGACCCGACCGTGTTGGCGCTCGCGTTGGAGAGTGGAGGCGCTCCGCCCACCTCCCCCCCGGAGACGGGGCCTCGCGGCATCCGGCTGCTGGGCGCGGCGCTGGCGCGGCTGGAGCATCCCCTGGCGGCGCTCGCCGCCGGGGACCTGGACGGCGATGGCCGCGATGAAGTGGTGGCCCTCACGGAGCATGACGTCTCCGTCTTCGACGCGGAGGGGCGGCTCGTCGCGCGCAAGGCGCTGGACACCCTGCCCGCTGGAAGCGCCACCACCCGGGAGCCCTTTGGCGCGTTGGCGTTCCTGCCGGGGCCACCCCGGCTGGCCGCGTGGAGCACCCGCCATGCGCACGGCGAGCTGCTGGCGCTGGACAAGGCCCGCGCCACCCTGCGCGCCGTGGGGACGCTGGACACGGCGCCGCTGGGCGCGACCGAGCGAGGCACCTTCGTTCCGGGACAGACGGCCTTCGCGCCCACCGTGAAGCTGGCGGAGGGCCGCCCGCTGACGGTGCCCGCGCCCTTCACCACCGCGAGCCTGGATGGCCAGCGGATGCTGTTCGTCCACCCGGATGGCACCGCGGCCTTCTACGCGCACGCCGGCGCGGCCCCCGCACGATGGACAAACCTGGGCGCCGGCAGCGCACTGGGAGACCTGGATGGGGACGGCGTGCCGGAGCTCATCACCACCTCGACCCAGCTCGCGCCCTCCCCCGACGTGCTGCGCGTGCACGGCGCCTCCGGGGACGACCCCGGCACGCAGGAACCGCTGTGGCAGGGCGCCCTGCCCACGGGCCGCGCGCTGTACGTGGTGACGGCCCGGCTGGACGGCGACCAGCGCCGCGACGTCGTCGTGGGCCTCTGGAAGCCGGACGGCACCAGCGAGCTGTTCCTCCTGCGCCAGGGGGCGCCATGAGACTCCGCTCCACCCTGGCCTGCCTGGCGTTGCTCGCGTCCGCGTCCGCGCAGGCGGCCGGCCGTCCTCGTTACGGGGGCGAGCTGCGCGTCGCCCATGACGGCCCGCCGGAAGTGGCCGAGCCCGCGCTGGCCGACACGCCCCTGGAAGCCACCCTGCTGGGGCTGCTGTCCCCCCCGGTGTGCCGGGCCACGCGGGACGGCGGCTTCGAGCCCGCGCTCGCGCGGGAGCTGTCGCGCCCCACACCCCAGTCCCTGCGCATCACCCTGCCTGACCCCGCGTCCGCCACCGCACTCGCGCGGGCATGGATGCGGCTGGCGAGCAACGACGGCGCATCCCCGTACCGGGCCCTCCTCCATCCGCTGCGCGGCGAGGCGCGGCAGGTGACGCCGCGGGGCACCACGCTGGAGCTTGCGCTGGCCTACCCCTGGCCGGACCTGGAGCGCGCGTTGTGCCACCCGGCGCTGGCGCCGCCCGCCTCCGCCAGCGCCCTGGGCCCCTTCACCGCCGCGGGACGCGGAGCCCTGGAAGCGCGGACGGCCTGGCCTCAGGGGCGCCCGTACCTGGACCGGCTGCTGCTCACCGCCACGGACCAGCGCGGCCTCTCCCGGCTGTGGTCGTCCCGGCAGGTCCAGGTGGAGCTGGGCGTCGCGGCGGAGACGGACACCACGGCCGGCGCGCCGCTCTACGCCACCTTCCTGGCCTTCTCCCCGCGGCGGCTGCCCCCGGACTTCCGGCAGGCCGTGGAGAGCGCCATCGACCGCGAGGACCTGACCCGCCTCTTCGTCCAGGCGCCCGCGCAGCCCATGCCGCACCTGCTCCCGCCAGCGATGCTGGACGCGCCCGCGCGCCCCCGGCCATCCGCGCCGTCGGCGAGGCCCGCGAGGACGGTGACGCTGCGCTACGACGCCTCGGTGGAGGACCAGCGCGCGGTGGCGGAGCGCATCCAGGTGAAGCTGCACGAGCGCGGCTACACCGTGGCGCTGGAGGCGCTCCCCCGCGCGGCCCTGCGCGCCCGCTGGGCCCAGGGCGACTTCGAGCTGATGCTGCACGCGCTGCTGCTGCCGCCCATCCCCGGGCCCGCGCTGGCGGTGGTGCTGGACGCGGGTGGGCGCAAGGACTTGCTGGGCGTGGAGCTGCCCGCCATCGGCGCGCTTGCGTCCTCCGCGGCGCGGGACGCGCGGGCGCGCGAGCGGGCCCTGGCCCTGGCCGCGTCCGTGCCCCTGGTCCCCCTGTACGCGCAGGGGCTGGGAATGCGCTTCGCGCCAGACGTGGGCGGGGTGATGATGGACGCACAAGGCCTGCCCTCGCTGGACGGACTGCACGTGCTTCCAGCGGAGGGGACGGCGATGGGAGGACGTCCTTGAGGAGAACGGCATGCGTTTGAGGACGCGGCTGGCGCTCGCCTTCGCCCTGCTGGCCCTGGTTCCACTCGCGGTCGTCGTGCCGCTCACCCTCACGCGCTTGCGCGACACGTTGTCGCGCGAGCTGGACGCGCGCATGGAGGCCGCCACCGCCTCCGCGCAGGAGTCCCTGGAGCGCTCCGGTGCCACCGCCCGCCGCGCGGTGGAGGAGCTGGTGGACAGCACCATCATGGAGGACCTGGCCCGCGAGGCCCGGGAGCGCCCCACCCGCGCCATCCAGGCCGGCACCGCCGAGGGCCTGATGAAGAGCCGCGGCCTGAGCGTGCTGGCCCTCTTCGATCGCGACGGCCGGGTGCTCTCCTCCGGCCACCTGCCCGCGCGCCGGGGAGACCCGGACCCGGCCCTCTTCGCCGTCACGCGGGAGAAGTCCCCCCGGCCCGTGCCGGTGCGCGTGGAGGTGCGCACGGCCTCCGGCTTGCGTCAGCTCCCAGCGCTCGTCACCGCGCGCCCGGTGGACTTCGGGGACCTGCGGCTGTGGGCCGTGGGCGGCGTGCTGCTCGATGAGGGCCTGGCGCAGCACCTGGCCCGCCTCACCCAGACGCAGGTGGCGCTGCTGGTGGGTGACACGCCCCTGGCCAGCGCGGGCACCGCCGAACCGCCGACGGTGACGAAGTCGCTGCCGCTGGGGGAAGCGGCCACGGTGCGGCTCGTCTTCAGCCGCGCGGCGGCGCGGGAAGCGGAGCAGGGCGTCATGCGCGCCTTTCTCCTGCTGGCGGCGCTGGGCGGCACCTTCGCGGTGCTGCTGGGGCTGCTGGTGTCGCGGTGGATGACGCGGCCCGTGGAGGCCCTCACCGAGGGCGCCCGCCGCGTGGCCGAAGGCGCGCTGGAGTCCCAGGTGACGGTGAAGGCCAGCGGCGAGGTGGGCGAGCTGGTGCGGACGTTCAACCGCATGACGTCCGAGCTGAAGGCCACCACCGAGCGGCTGATGGCCAGCGAGCGCATCGCCGCGTGGCAGGAAGTGGCGCGGCGGCTGGCGCACGAAATCAAGAACCCGCTGACGCCCATCCGCATGTCGCTGGAGACGCTCCAGGCCGCGCAGGAGGCGAAGCACCCGCGCTTCCCGGACATGTTCAAGGAGAGCGCGGGCGTGGTGCTGGAGGAAGTGGACCGGCTGCGCCGCATCGTCGACGAGTTCAGCCACTTCGCGCGGATGCCCAAGCCGCAGCTGGCGCCGGTGGACCTGGGCGAACTGGCGCAGAGCGTGCTGGCGCTGTACGCCACGCCTCCAGCCGGCATCCAGATTCTGCCCACGCTCCAGACGGGCGTGGTGGCGCGGGCGGACCGCGACCAGCTCACCCAGGTGCTGGTGAACCTGGTGAAGAACGCCGAGGAGGCCATGACGTCCACGGGCGGCACCCTGCGCGTGCGCGTACGCTCCACCGAAGCCGACGCCATCGTCGAGGTGGAGGACACCGGCCCCGGCATCCCCCTGGAGCACCGCGCCCGGATCTTCGAGCCCTACTTCACCACCAAGGACGGCGGCACCGGCCTGGGGTTGGCCATCGCCTCGCGCATCCTCCAGGAGCACGGCGGCAAGCTGGAGGTGGGCGGAGAGCCCGGCCACGGCGCGCGCTTCAGCCTCGTGCTGCCGCGCACGGCCTGACTCAGACGCTGCGCTCCGCGAAGCGGACGTGGACCAGCGCGGGCAACCGTTCCTTCACCCAGGGCAGCATGTTGAGACCGCTGTAACCGTACCGGAAGAAGCCCCGCGGGAAGCTGTAGGGCTTCAATTCCACCTGGCGGATTCGCGGCGCCCACCGCCGCAGCGTCGCCTCCAGCACGTCACGGTTGATGCCCCAGGGCATGGGTGGCACCTGGTACGCGCGAGTGCGACGCAGCCCCTTGAGCGTGCACCGCGAGAACCAGCGGGGAATCGTGTCGAAGAGGAGCTCGGCGCCCGGGAAGCGCTCTGCGATGTCCACGATGAGCCGACGGACGTCGTCTTCCTCGAAGTACATGAAGAGGCCCTGCGCGACGATGAACACGCCCTTGCTGGCGTCCACGCGGTCCATCCATGCGCGGTCCAGCGCGCTCACCGGGAAGTGCATCAGCCGCTCGTTCGGCGTGAGGAAGCGCTCCCGGATGGCCACGGCTTCCGGAAGGTCCACGCTCAGCCAGCGCAGCTGCCCGTTGTCCAGCCGCTGCGCCTGCGTCTCCAACCCTTCTCCCAGCGACACCACGAAGCCGTCAGGGTGCGTGGCCAGCCACGCGCGGATGCACCGGTCCATCGCCACCGCGCGAATCGCGAGGGACGGCTCCGCGCGGCCAAAGGACTTCTCGAAGTCGTAGTCGATGGCGCCGTAGATGCGCAGCGCCTCCGCGTCCTTCAGGACGCCGTCCGGCCGCTTCGCCTCCCCTGCCCGGCAGTGCAGCGTCCAGAGCATCGTCTCCGGAATCCCCGTCAGGTTCGGTACGTACCGCGTCTGCATCGTCCCCTCCTGACATCAACGACGTCTCCCGGGCGAACTCCGCCAGGCGCCTCAGTGCGCCGCCGACCTGGAGAAGGTGTTGATGACGATGACGCCCGCCAGGATGAGCCCGATGCCCACGAGCGCGGGGACGTCCAAACGCTGGCCGTGAAGGAGCCACGCCACGCCGGAGACGAGGACGATTCCCGCCCCGGACCAGATGGCGTAGGCGATGCCCGTGGGGATGGTCCTCAACGCGAAGGACAGGCAGAAGAAGGCCACGCCATAGCCCAGCACCACGAGGAGGGACGGACCCAGCCGCGTGAAGCCGTTGGAGCTCTTGAGCGCCGAGGTCGCCACCACCTCGGCGACGATGGCAATCCCCAGATAGACCGCGTTGTGCATGAACCGCCTCCGCGGGCCTCTATAACCACTGGCTCCGAAGGCGGCCAACGCGAACGTCCGAAACGAGAAGGCCCGCGGCCTCTCGAGGAGACCACGGGCCTTCCGCGCTTCAGCAGCGGCCAGGGCCGCGCGCGGGCTCAGTCCTTGACGGGCGTGGCCTTGAGGGCCGCCTTGCCTTCCTTCACGTAGACCTGGAAGCGCACCGTCTTGCACGCGTACTTCTGGACGAGCTGCTCCTTGTTCTTGCGGAGCTTCTGCACGAACTTGTCGTACGTCAGGCCGTCCGCCGCCTCGCCACACCGCTCACGGGTGGTGAGGAACTCGCGGAAGACATCCTGGAAGTGCTGCTCGTCGGTGAGCGCCACCGCGGAGTTGCCCAGGCCCGGCAGCGGAATCGCGGCGGGCTGAGGGGCGGAGCGCGGCGGCGGCATGGGGATGGCGTCCGACGTCGAAGGCCGCGCGCTGGCCTGGAGCAGCTCGCGCGGAATCGCCGCCACGCGCGTCGTCTCCGGGCTGTCCGGCGCGGCCTGCGAGGCCGCCAGGGCGAAGGGGTCCGCCGCCTGCTGCAGCGAGTACGCCGCCGTGGGCTGGTCCTCGAAGGCGAACGCACCCCGGCGAGGGGACGCGGGCGACAGCGCCTCGGGGCCACCAAAGGCCTCGGGCGAGGGCTCGAACGGCATCGCCCCCGCGTGCGCGGGCGGCTGCTGCGGCGGCGCGGGGAACGGGAACGCCTCGGCCGAGCCGAAGGGGTCCGCCGCGGGCGCGGGCGCCGGAGGGGCAAAGGCGAACGGGGCCGCCGCGGGAGCAGGAGGCGGAGCCGGCGGGGCGAACGCGAACGGGTCTCCCACGGGCGCCTGCGCCGGGGGCGACATCGCGAACGGGTCTCCCGATGGCGGCGGCGCCTGCAGCGCGAACGGGTCCGCCGCGGGCGCGGGGGCCGGAGGAGCAAAGGCGAACGGGTCGGCGGCGGCCGCCGGAGCCGCGGGAGGTGGCGCGAAGGTGAACGGGTCCGCCTCGGGCGCCGGAGCCGCGGGCGGCGGCGCGAAGGCGAACGGGTCCGCGGCGGGCGCCGGAGCGGCCGGCGGCGGCGCGAAGGCGAACGGGTCGGCGGCGGGCGCGGGGGCCGGAGGCTGCGTGACGGCGGCCGGAGCGGGCGCCGAGGCCATGGCGGCCGACAGGCTCAGCGTGTCGGAGCTGCCACTGGACGCCTCCGCGTCATCTGCCTTGCGGCCGGAGCCCATCATCAGCGTCCAGAGGAGGCTCAGGCCCAGCAGGCCCGCCAGGGCGAACAGCGCGTTCTGCTGATACGCGGCCAGCGCGCCCAGCACCGGCTCCGTGCTGGCGATGGCGAGCACCTCCAGCGGCGTGCTGGCCAGCGCGCGGCGCGAGCCCACCATCAACGGCGCGCTCCCGCCCAGGGGGTCACCCTGGGTGAAGACGGGCAGCGCCACTGGGCCCAGCTCCAGGAGCTTGCCGGTGCTAAGCACCACACCCGAGGCCTCCGCGGCGACCTTCGTCAGCGAGCCTTCCGCCAGCAGCTTCTGCGGACCGGCGACGCCCGCCAGCGCGTCGCCCTTCACCAGCGCCAGCGCGGCCACGCCCGACGCCTGGACGGCGGCTTCCAGCCCGCCCTCGTCCAGCAGCGGCGCGCCCAGCACCAGCGTCACCGCGGGCGCCCCGGCGTGCCACGACAGCGGCACCGCGGCGAACGCGTGTGGCGCACCGAAGGCATCCACCACGCTGGCACCGGACTTGACGAGGCTCACCACGTCCAGCTTCGCCGCGTCCGAGGACGGCTCGGCCCCGGCCACCGCGTGGAACTGCGTGTCCTGGGAGACCACGGCCACCACCGCGCCCTTGAGTTCCGGGGGCACCAAGGCCTCGACGGCGCCGCGCACCGCGGCGAAGCGCTCGGCGGTGAAGACGCGGGCGGCGGCGGCTTCCGCCTCGGCGCGCTCACGCTCGCGCTGGCTGCGCGGCGCGGGCTGTTCAGGAAGCGGCGGCGCGGCGGCGGACACCACTTCCGGCATGGCCGCGAGCTTCAGCGCCAGCGACTGCACCTCGGCACGACGAGAATCCACACGGCGCGCCACCTCGGCGGCGCCCGCGGAAGATTGGGCCGATGCACCGGCGACGGCGCGCTCGCGCAGCGGTCCCGACAGCATCGGCAGATGAGCAACGCCCAGTCCGATGACCAGGAATGCGAAGACGAGGAACTTGAGGCGGACCATCGCCGTCCTTTTAGCCCGAGGTTGAAGGGTTCCGCTTATAGCGTTCACCGTTCGGCCCCAGCAAGATTCGGGCACTGGACAAGACAAGCCCGGCCGCCAGGTGTACAACCTGGGAGGCCGGGCTCATGCCGCCGCCAACCGCGACTAGTAGGTGGGAACGTCGGCCGCCACGTCCTCGGGCAGGCCGTTGGTGTGGACATCGCGCCGCTTCCCCAGCATGCGCTTGAGGCTCTTCTCCAACCGGTCACGCGTTGCGTCGATGGCGGGGAACAACGAGTCCGCCGTCTCCGTCACATGCACCGAGGAGAGCCCGGGCATTCGCACCGTGACCCGGCACTCCTTGTCCACGCCCCCCTTGGGCCCGTTGGTGTCCACCAGCGAGATGTCGATTTCCGCCGCCTCGTCATCCGCGAACCGTTCGATATGGCGCACCAGGTGTTCGTCGACATACGACTTGAGAGCATCCGACAGGTCCAGGTGCACTCCACGCAGCAACACCTTCATGGCATTTCCTCCGAGCCCAAAGATGGGCAGCCTGACGCCCGGTGGTGAGCCACCCCCTGTCCATTCGTGGAGCCCCCGTGACGCCCCCCTGCTCCCCGGGCGGCTGGGCAGCGGAGCGCCCGTACCCGGGGAGGACGAATCCCGCCGCGGCGCGGGTTTCTCAAGGGCATGGGCGCCGAGCGAATCAAGATCTTGCTGGTCGAGGACGACGGGGACAGCCGGGAGCTGCTGGCGGAGCTCCTGGAGTCGGAGTTCGACGTGAAGACGGCCACCGATGGCCTGGCCGGCCTCGAGATGTTCGAGGCCGAGCACCCCGACGTGGTCGTCACGGACGAATCGCTCCCGGGCATGTGCGGCACCGAGCTCGCGCAGAAGGTCAAGGAGCGCGAACCCCGGGCCCGCGTCATCCTCGTGTCCGGTTACACCCAGGTGCAGGGCTCTGAACACTGTGACGTGGTGCTGCGCAAGCCCATCGACGTGGAGCGCCTCAGCGCCGCGGTGTGCAGGCTGGGCGACGAGGCGCGGCACTGAACGAAGTGACGGGCCCCGGGTGCCGTCCACGCGTCGCGGACCTACTATTTTCCTCCAGACACCCACGGGCTGGAGGGACGGCGATGAAATACTGTGCCAGGTGCGGCTCCGAGTATCAGGACGGCGTCAACGCGTGCGCTGACTGTCCAGGCAACCCGCTCCTCGTGAGCGCGGAGGAGATGCGCAGCAGGGGGCTGCCGCTCCCGCATGAGCTGGATACCCGCGTCTTCGTCCGGGCCGGCTCCGCGGAGGACCCCTTCACCGCAGAGGCCTACGCGCAGCTCCTCCAGGACGCGAACATCCCCGTCCTGGTGCGCGCTGGCCGCTCGGGCGTCGTGGACAAGCTGACCACCGGCAACGTGCTGCCCTGGTGGGAAATCCACGTCCCCGCCGACCTGCAGGTCCGGGCCGCGACGCTGATTGAGCAGGAGCGCCTGCGGGAGCTGGCCACGAACGACGAGGCCGCGGCCGCCGCGGAGGCCGAGGAGCGGGAGAGCGAGTCCCCCGCCGCCGCGCCGCCACCGGCCTCCTGAACGGCGCTCAGGGCACCGGGCGCGACACCGAGCCGCCGCTCGGCACAGCGGGGCGGCGGGGCTCGAAGAGGCTGACGCCCGTCACCCTCCACTTCGAATAGCGGCCGTTGCGGGCCAGGAACGTCTCCAGGTCCTCGTCCACCACGCGGTTGTAGCCCCCGCGCGAGGCGTGGCGCAGGTACGTGCGCTTCTTGCGCTGCACCACGAAGCCCAGGTGGGTGATGCGGGTGGCCTTCAGCGGCAGGTCCTCCCGCAGCACCACCAGGATGGTGCCCGAGGGGATGTCGCGCGCGTGCGCCATCACCCGCTCCAGGGGCAGCATGTTCAAGGAGTACGTGCCCACCACCTGCCGCGCCTTGGGCAGGCCCAGCGCCTGCGACGAGCGCGACTGCCAGGTGCGCTCCGTCAGCGACTTCGTCACCTTGACGGCGTCATTGCCCGCGTAGCGCCGCGTCACGTCCGACAGGAAGCCCTTTCGGATGTTGTTGGGCAGCCACTGCGCCTCCATGAGGTGGTTGCGGTCCTCATAGGTGGGCGCGCTCGCGTAGCGGATGCGCTCGAGCAGCGGCGCCACCTCGTCCTCGCTGCCCGCGAGGCTCAGCGCCATCGACTGCTCCACGAAGGTGAGGCAGTCCACCGCGTCCAGCCGGAAGGTGGGGTCGGGGTCCACGCCCTGGCCCTCGCCCAGCGGCGACAGGACATAGGGCGTGTTGATGAAGCGCTCGCTCATCCGCAGCAGCCGCCCGGCCAGCGGCGCGTCCGCGTCCTCCGACACGAGCGCGGCGCGCGCCTGTGCGCCCAGCCCCACCCAGCCATTGGGCTTCACCGGCCGGGCGCCCACGTCCTCCGAGGGCGTAGAGACCGCGGGCGCCTGCGACAGCAGGGCCGCGGCCAGGACCGCGGCGACCTTCATTGCGCGACACCCGCCTTGCGGAGGATGGCCTTGCGCCGGTCGTCACGCAGCTGGAGCGTCTCCAGCTCCCGCTCGTACGCGAGCTTCTCGTCGGACTTCGCGTTCCACGACGCCAGCACCAGCCACTCCAGCATCGACGCGTCCCCGCCCTCGTGGAGGATGCGGGCGGCGCTGGCGGCCAGCACGCGGTCCTTGTCCTCCAGCAGCGGCTTGAGCGCGGGCGCGGCCTTCTTCGCGCTGACACCTTCGTAGAGCTCCAGGCCCTGCCGGCGCACGAAGCGGTCGTCGGAGCCCAGCAGCTTGCCCGCGAAGGCGAAGCCGTCCGGAGAGCCCAGCCGGCACAGGCCTCGCGCCGCCGCGAAGCGGGTGCTCTCCGAATCGCTGGCGAGGAACTCCTTGAGGGCCGGCCCCTGTTTGGCGTCCCCCGCCTCCCCCACGGCGGCGAGCAGGGCCGCGCGCACCTCCAGCTCCGGCTCCTTCCGGGCGGTCTTCACCAGCAAGGCGCCCATCTTCGGATTGCGCGAGGCGCCCAGGGCCCGCGCCGCCTCGCGGCGCACCCCGCTGCTCTTGTCCTCCAGCAGCGGCACCAGCACCTGGGTGAGCCGGCTGTGGAGCTTCGCCAGACCCTGCGCCGCGTACATCCGCACCGCGCTGTCCTCGTCCGACGCCAGGCCCGCCAGGGTGGGCTCGGCGGCGCGCGTTCCCAGCCCCGCCAGCACCGCGGCGAGGTTGCGGCGCAGCCGCTCCTCGTGGACGGTGCGCAGCGTGGAGGCGATTTCCCGGGCCGCGTAGGCCTCCTCGCGCAGGAAGCGCAGGCGGGAGATGGCCGCGGGGACGGCGCCACCCCGCACCACGGTCTGGATGACCGCGTCCGTGTCCGCGCGCCGGGAGTTCCGCTTGGCGGCGGACGCCGGTCCAGACAGGGCGGTCCAGGGGAGGAGCAGCGAGAGGAGGAGGACGAGGCGGACGGACGAAGGCACGGGCCCCCGACGATGGCAAGGGCGGAGCCAGCCGTCAAAGTCCCACCACATGCCCGGCCCCCCGGCCGGCGCGTCTGCCCGATTCTTGACCCTCCCGAGGGCGATTGATACGACCGTCAGGTTTCACCTCTCTCTCAAGGCGCCACCCTATGAAGAAGCTGATGGCGTTGGTGGCGGTGTCGGGGACGCTCACCGCGTGCGGCCCCGTGAAGTCCACCGCGAACATCCTCGACGCTGAAGTGCAGATTCAGGCCGCGCGCACCGCCGGGGCGGAGAAGCTCGCTCCCTACGAGTGGACCGCCGCCAACCTGTACATCGGCAAGGCCCGCGAGGAGGTGGGGTACTCCGACTATCAAGCGGGCGTTGACTTCGCCGTGAAGGCCTCCCGCTACGCCAACGAGGCCCGCGAGAAGGCCATGGCCGTGGCCGGCGGCAACGAGCCCGGCGGCCGCACTCCGAACCCGTGATGACCGAGCGCTCCCCGATGACGCGTCCTTTCCTCGTCACGCTGCTTCCCCTCCTCTTCTCCCTCTCCTGTGTCAGCGGCAGCAAGATTCGCGCGGACACGGAGGTGCTCGCGGCCAACGTGGAGCGCGCCCGCCGTAGCGGCGCCCTGCGCTGCGCGCCCGTGGAGCTGGCCACCGCGGAGGCCCACCTCGACTTCGCCCGTGGCGAGCTGAGCCAGGGCAACAGCGGCCGCGCCGACACCCACGCGCGCACCGCCGACGCCGCGGTGAACCGCGCGCTGGAACGCTCCAAGAGCTGTGGCCCGCGCCAGGTGCTGGTCCGCGAGCGGCCGGAGGCCCCGCAGCCGCAGCAACCCCAGCAACCGCAACAGCCGCAGGTGGTGGTCCGCATCGAGGAGACGGACAGCGACGGCGACGGCATCCTGGACAAGGACGACCCCTGCCCCGACCAGACCGAGGACATGGACGGGTTCCAGGACGAGGACGGCTGCCCCGACCCGGACAACGACAACGACGGCGTGCTGGACGGCAACGACAAGTGCCCGCTCACCCCCGGCGTGCCGGAGAACCAGGGCTGCCCGGCCGAGGCGCCCAAGGACCGCGACGGCGACGGCATCCCCGACAACGAGGACAAGTGCGCCGACCAGGCCGAGGACAAGGACGGCTTCCAGGACGAGGACGGCTGCCCCGACCTGGACAACGACAACGACGGCATCGTCGACACGGCCGACAAGTGCCCCGACGAGGCCGGCCCCATGCAGAACCTGGGCTGCCCCATCGTCGACAAGGACGGTGACGGCGTCCTCGACGTGGACGACAAGTGCCCGGACGAGCCGGAGGACAAGGACGGCTTCCAGGACGAGGACGGCTGCCCCGACCTGGACAACGACGGCGACGGCACGCCGGACGTCCAGGACAAGTGCCCGGGCGAGGCCGGCCCGGCGGAGAATGGCGGCTGCGCGGACAAGGACACCGACGGAGACGGCATCGTGGACCGGCTGGATGCGTGCCCCGAGGAGCCGGGCGTCCAGGAGGAGCGCGGCTGCGCCAAGCAGTACAAGATGGTCGTCATCAAGCGCGACCGGATTGAAATCAAGAAGCAGATCCTCTTCAGCTCCGGCTCGCACAAAATCTACGGCAAGCAGAGCACCGCGGTGCTCGACGACGTGGCGCAGGCCCTGCGCGACGCGCCGTGGATCAAGCGCATCCGCATCGAAGGCCACACCGACTCGCTGGGCAACGACGCGTCCAACCTGCGCCTGTCCCAGCGCCGCGCGGACTCGGTCATGGCGCAGCTCATCCGCCGCGGCATCGACCCGGGCCGCATCAAGGCCGTGGGCTTTGGCGAGACGCAGCCCATTGCCCCCAACAGCACCAAGACGGGCCGCGCGATGAACCGCCGGACCGAGTTCAAGGTGGCGGAATAACAGCCGCCCTGCCCCGGCCGCACCTGGCCGGGGCCCGACGCACCCGACGCCTCCGGGGCCTCGCGCCCACGGGGGCGTCGTCGTTTCGGGGGCTCAGCCGTCCTTGAGCAGCTCGTGGAGGACCTCGGTGGCATACGCGCCCCGAGCCAGCTCGAAGGTGAGCCAGAGGTCCTCGCCGTCCGCCGTCTGCTCCGCGGTCAGCTCGGGCGAGCCCAGGCGGACGCGGTAGGGCCGGCGGCTGCCTTCCGTCTCACCACCACCGCGCTTGAAGTCGTCCGGCGTGACGCCCGCTTCCGTCAGCAGCCGCGCCTCGAGCTCGGCCACGGCGCCGGCGGACGCCGTCATCTTCGGTCCGAAGAGCGGCCCGGCCGGGCTCACCTCGAAGGCGTCCACGCGGGGCCCGTCCACCTCGGGTGACTCGCACACGAAGAGGCCACCTGTCTCCTCCTTGCGCAGCACGTCGCCAGCGAGCGCGGTGGCCAGCGTCCCCGCGCGCAGCCGCGCCGCCAGCGCCTGGTTGAACAGGCGCGACTGGAAGGCGGACAGGTACAGCTTGCGCTGGAAACGGTCCGGCCGCTTCGGCAACCGCTGGCCCAGCACCAGCAGCCGGCCCAGGTCGGCGTTGTCCCCTGCCCGGCCGAAGCGCTGCTCGCCGAAGTAGTTGGGCACGCCCTGCGCCACCAGCCGGGAGAAACTCTCCCGCGCCGCGCCGGAGTCCTTCACGCCGCGCAGGCGCAGGCGGAACCGGTTGCCCCGCAGGTGCCCGGTGCGGAGCTTGTTGCCGTGGCGCTTCGTCCACAGCACCTGGACGCCGTCCAGGGCGAACTCCGGCACCTTCGGCTCGGCGCGCGCGGGCACGGACACCAGCTGACGGGTGATGGCGTGCCGGTCCTTCATCCCCGCCACGCCGATGTCGTCCTCGGACACGCCCAGCGACGCGGCCAGCGCGCGCACCAGCTCGCGCGTGTCACGGCCCCGCTTCTCCACCCAGAGGTAGAGGTGCTCGCCCTCGCCGGAAGGCAGGTAGGCGGGGACCTCCTCCACCTCGAAGTCCTCGGGCACCAGCTTGAAGGCGCCCCCACAGCCGGGCACCTCCGCCGTCAGACGCGGCCAACCTGAATCCGTCACGATGCCTCGAGCGTGGACAGCAGTTCTTTCACGCGGCGGGCCAGGTCCTCGTCCGCGCGTGACTCCAGCAACTCACCGGCCTGGAAGAGCAGGAAGAACATCATGTCGCTGAGCGCCTGCCGGAAGGTCGCCAGGGGCTCGCTGCCCAACTGGGCGCGGTGGCGCTCGAAGCTCTCCATGAGCTTGCTCTCCGGGAGGCTGCCGTCCGGAGCGAAGGCCAGCCCCTCCAGCACCGGCGACGACGTCAGGCCCTGACCGGAGAGGGCCGCGTTGGCCGCGGCGATGAACTCGCGGTCCATGCCCTGCTTGGCCACCTCGTCGCGAATCTCCCGGAAGATGAAGTTGAAGACGCGGGCCACCGGGCGCGGGTCCACCGTCACCACCGCGCGCGCGGGCGTGCGGGCCGGCGCCGCGGCCTGCGTCGTGCGCTCGGGCGGCTGGGGAATCGGCGTCGGGACGCCCGGGCCCGGCACCATCAGCGGCTTGTCCGTCACCGAGGCGAAGCCGCCCTCCAGCAGGCGGAAGACGACCTTGGTGACGTCGAACTCCGACAGGCGCGCGGCGTGCCCCAGCTCCAGGATGGTGCGCCGGCCGTCGAGCAGGCCCAGCACCCGGTCCTCGTCCTCCTCCAGCTTGCCGTCCGAGGCGCGCTTGCGCGTCACGTACAGCCGACCGTGGGGGATGCGCTTGCGGAAGTGCGCCATCTCGTCAATCTTCCGGATGCTGTCCATCAGCAGGCTCTGCGTGGACAGCTGGATGATGTGACCGGACTTGTCCTCCACTGACTGGTCGATGAGGAAGAAGTTCCCCTCCCGGCACAGGACGATGGCGTGGAAGATTTCGCTCACCTGGTGGGTGACGCACTTGAAGAGGTCGTGCGACTTGAGCAGCCCCTTCTCCACCAGTGAGCGCCCCACCTTGGAGGGCGGTTGCTCGCGCAGCGCCGCCTCCACCTGGGCGCGCTCCACGTAGCCCATCCGCACCAGCACCTCGCCCAGCCGGTCGGCCGGGTCGTCGGAGGAGGCGCCGCGCACCTCGCCCTCGCGCAGGGTGACCGAGCGCTCTCCGCCCGGCGAGTGGACGCGCACCACGCCGCTCCAGCGCGACTGGCTGAGGAAGGCGATGAGGTCCGACAGCGGGAAGCCGCCCGCGTCCCCCGCCAGCACCACGCGCGGCACCGGGATGGAGCCGCCCTCCGCGGGCGTGCGGGAGAACACCAGCAGGTCGGGCGCCGTCGCCATCAGCGCGTACGTCCCCGAGCGCCCCGCCAGCGGTGAGGGCACGTGCCGGTCCTCGGGGACGAGCTGCGCCGACGCGTCGATGCGGAAGCGGGGTGTCATGGCGGCGTCAGTCAGCCGCCCAGGCGTTCTTGTTGGCGGACCACTCCAGCTCGTCTTCCAGGCTGTGCGTCAGCATCTGCGCCTCCACGAAGGACAGGTCCAGCGCGCGTCCGTTGAAGTACACGGCGGGCGTGCCGCTGATGCCCGCCGCGCGGCCCTGGCCGCGGTAGCCGTCCAGCTCCTCCTTGTACGCGTCCGTCTTCAGCAGCGCCGCCAGCTTCGCGCCGTCCAGGCCCAGCGACGTCGCCAGGGCGGCAATTGCCTCCGGCTTGAGGTTGGACTGGTGCTCGAAGAGGGCGTCGTGCATCTGCCAGAACTTGCCCTGGTCCCTCGCCCACAGCGCCGCCTGGGCGGCCTGCCTCGCGTTGGGGTGCATGGACAGGGGGAACGGCAGGTAGCAGAAGCGCACCTGCTGCGCGTGCTTCTTGGCGAAGGCCTCCAGCACCGGGCGAGCCTTGGCGCAGTACGGGCACTCGAAGTCGGAGAACTCCACCACCGTCACCGGCGCGCTGAGCGGGCCCATGCACATCCGGTCATCCACCTTGAACTGCGCCCGCGGGTCGCGGAAGGCGGCGTAGTACGTCGACAGGGAGAGGATGACCTCGGTGGCCGGGCTGCCCTCGGACACCATCCGCGCGGCCTGCTGCGCCATGCGCCGGGCGTGCTTGCAGGGGGTGTGCGACTTCAGACAGGCGCCCAGCGTGTGGGGGCAGCCGCAGTAGCAGAACTCGTCATTGAAGACGGTGGCCAGCTCCCGCTTCGCCGTGGGCGACAGCGAGGAGAAGTCCATGCCCGGGATGCCCGACACCGCGGCGGCCGGGTCCACGGGCGCGGCGACGGGCTCGGAAGGCGCCGGAGCGGCGGGAGCCTGCGGGGCCGGGGCGGACGACGCCGGCTGCCCTCCGGTCGGGGCCGCGCTCTCGGGATTCTTGCACCCCGGGGCCGTCAGGACCGCGGCGGCCAGCAGGGGAACGACACGCTTCCAGCAGGAAAGGAGCACGCGGCGGGTCTTAGCGACGCGCGCGGGGCTTGTAAAGCAACGCCAGCCTTGGCAGGGAAGCCCCTGTTCATCATGCCCAGAGTCCTGCTGCTGCATACCGGGGGTACGCTCGGAATGGCCGGGGGCCGCCCGTCCGCCCTGAAGCCCGCGGCCTTCTTCAAGACGCTCAAGGCCCGCGCGCCGGAGCTGTTCGAGCTGGCCGACATCGAGCTGGAGCTGTTCAGCAACCTGGACAGCTCGGAGATGCAGCCGGAGCTCTGGAGCCGGATGGCCGCGCACCTCCACGCGCGCCTTCCCCACTTCGACGGGGCCGTGGTGACCCATGGCACGGACACGCTCGCCTACACCGCGAGCGCCCTCTCCTTCATGCTGCGCAACCCGCCCTGCCCCGTGGTGTTGACGGGCTCCCAGCGCCCGTTGGGCAAGATTCGCTCGGACGCGCGGCTCAACCTCATCGACGCGGTGCTGTCCGCGCTGCACGGCCCTCGCGAGGTCACCATCTGCTTCGACTCGCGCCTGTACCGGGGCAACCGGGCGCGCAAGGTGAAGGTCTCCGAGTACGACGCCTTCGACAGCCCCAACTTCCCCGTGCTGGGCACCCTGGGCGTGGACGCCACCTTCGAGCCGGGCCTCAAGCCCCGCGGCGCCTTCCGGCTCCATGAGCGGCTGGACCCCAAGGTCTTCCTCCTCAAGGTGTACCCGGGGCTGGACCCGGCGTTGCCGCTCCAGTTGCTGCCGCACGTCCGAGGACTGGTCCTGGAGGCCTATGGGGCAGGCAACTTCCCCATCGACCCGGAGCAGGGGCGCTCGCTCAGGCCCCTCTTCCTTCAGGCGCGGGAGCGAGGCGTCCCGGTGGTGGTGGTGAGCCAGGCGCACCGGAATGGCGTGGACCTCTCCTTGTATGAGTCCGGAGCGGAGGCGCTGGAGGCCGGGGCGATGGGCGGCGCGGACATGACGCCGTCGGCGGCCCTGGTGAAGCTGATGCAGGGGCTGGCCTACCACTCCGGGGCGTCCGGGGCCCTGGCGCGCTACATCCAGGGGCCGGTGGCCGGAGAGTTGACCGTCGGGAGGCCGACAGTGGCCCCGGAGGCCCCCCGGAGGTCCCCGGCCACCCGGCGGCCCCGAGGAGAGTAGTGGAGAGTCGGGCAGTATGCTTGCCGCCGCGAAAAGGCGGCCCGTAAGATGGGTGCTGCGATGTCCGAGGAGAAAACTTCCGTCCATTCGATTTCGGACCTGCTGGGCAGCGCCCAGCAGCAGAGCGCCTATCTGATCGTCATCAGCGCCAAGTCCGCGGCGGGCATCGGGCGGATGTTCAAGCTGGACCGCTCCGAGGTCGTCCTGGGGCGCAGCTCCGAGGCGCAGTTCCAGGTCGAGGATGACGGCATCTCCCGCAAGCACGCCAAGGTGGTGGCGCTGGGAGACGGCCGGTTCCAGCTGGTGGACCTGGCCAGCACCAACGGGACGTACCTCAACGGCCTGAAGGTCAACGCCGCCCCGCTCTACGACGGCGACAAGATCCAGATTGGCTCCAACACCGTCCTCAAGTTCTCCATCCAGGACGCGCTGGAGGAGCAGTACCAGCGCAGCATCTACGAGTCCGCCACGCGTGACGGCCTCACCCGCGTCTACAACAAGAAGTACTTCCTGGAGACGGTGCGCAAGGAGTTCAGCTACTGCCTGCGCCACCGGGTGCCGCTGTCGCTGGTCCTCTTCGACGTGGACCACTTCAAGAAGATCAACGACGCGTATGGCCACCCGGCCGGTGACTACGTGCTGACGCGCATCGCCCAGCGGGTGAGCGACACGGTGCGCACCGAGGACCTGCTCGCGCGCTACGGCGGCGAGGAGTTCGCGCTGATGCTGCGCGAGTCCGCCGAGGACCAGGCCCTGGCGTGCGCGGAGCGCTGCCGGTACGCCGTGGACAAGGCGGACTTCGTCTTCAGTGGCACGCCCATCAAGGTGACCATCAGCCTGGGCGTGGCCACGCTGCTGGACTCGGACTTCTCCCAGCCCGAGGACCTCATCGCCGCGGCGGACAAGTACCTGTACCGGGCCAAGCGCGCGGGCCGCAACCGCGTGGACGCGAAGGCCGTCAGCGGGCTCTGAGCTTCGGGCGCGGCGCCTACGGGCCGAAGCCCAGCCGCCGCAGCGCCTCGCGCGACACGTGCTTCACATGGGAGTCCGGGTCGCGCGCCGCTGCGTCCGACAGCGCCGCCGCCGCCTGCGCGCCACCGATCCGGCCCAGGGCCATGGCCGCGGCCACCCGCACCGCGGCCTCCGCGTCCTCCCGCAGGCACCCGGCCAGCGCCTTCACATGGGACGCGCGGCCGATCTGCTCGAGCGCCTCGGCGGCGGCGGTGCGCACCGCCGCATGGTCCGACTCCAGCAGCATCGCGGCGTCATCGCCCCGGGACGTCTGCCGCTGAAGCGTCAGCAACTCCAGCGCGGCGCTCACCACCTCGGGAGCCCCATCCCTCAGCGCACGCGAGGTGGCCTCCGGCACGCCCGGTTGCCGCGTCGTCAAACCGCTCAAGGCCCGCACGGCCCCCGCGCGAAGCAGCGGCTGCGCATCTGTCAGGAACGACTCCACCGAGGACACCCGGTCCCGAGCCCCCTCGCTACAGTCCGCCAGCTGTGCCAGCGCGGCCCCTCGGACGGACGCGGACAGGGCCTTGTCCCGGGCCGTCCCCAGGAAGAAGGCCGCACACCCCTTCTCCCGCGCCATGGCCTCCAGCCACGGCCGCGCGTGGGTCGCGTCACGCGACTCGATGTGCCGCTCCGCCACCGTTCGCAGCGGGACGCCTTCCGCCTCGGCCAGCGCCCGCGCGGCGTCCCGGCGCACCCACCGGTCCGGATCCCCGAGCGCCCGCTCCAGCTCCCGCGTCGCCAGCGGCCCGTACACCCGCAGCGACTCCACCGCGCGCCGGCGCTGGAGGGGGTCCGCCACGGTCAGCGCCGGCTGCATCCCCTCCAGCTCCTTCGAATACACGGCGAAGAGCCGGTTGATGCGCGCCTCCTCCGCGGGCTTCGCCTCGTCCAGCAGCATCCGCCCCACCGACGACCGGCTGCGCCCGGCCACCACCTTGAGCGCGCTGGCGCTGACCGCATCCAAGCTCGCTGGCCGCGTCGCCATGACGTCCAGGACGACGCGTGCGGGCTTGCGGCCCAGGAACCCGGCCAGGTGGGCCAGCGCCGAGCTCCGAACCGCCAGGTCCTCCGCGTACAGCTCCAGCTCCAGCGCCTCGCGAATGGCCTCCCGGCGCCTCCACACACGCGCCGCGGCGTTGGCGCCCCGAGGTCCCGCCTCCCGCAGGAACCTCGCGGAGGAAGCCCCGGCGGCCGCCGCGGCGCGAGCCGCCGTCAGACACGCGTCCAGGTTGGACGACACCGGCTCCGCCAGGACCCAATCCACCAGCGCCCGGCGCTCCGTGACGCCCTGACGCCTGGCCTCCGCGCGCACCGCCGCCCACCGCACCCGCCAGTCCGGATCCTTCATGGCGGAGACGAGCGGCGCACGGGGAATGGGCCGCTGCCCCGCCAGGCCCTGCACCCAGGAATCCACCTGGCCGCCCGGCAGGCAGCTGCGACAGGTCCGAGCGCGCAAGGCCGGGTCCGTCACGTGCCGCTGGCAGGACATCCAGCACTCACGGGTTGGCGTCCCCCCCTGCTGCTGGCCAGTCATCAGGAGTACCATCAGGAGGAGGGCCGGGCTCACGAGGCGGACAGTGTAGTCCATCCGACCTGGCGTTTTCGTCCAGCGGCCTTGCGTTTTCCGTCTCAGTGGGTCATACCCGCTGCCCCTTTTGATCTACACCCACATCTACGTACGGCGGAAGGAGGTGACTGCATGCCCGGTATCCGAGTGAAGGAAGGAGAGTCCATCGAGAGCGCTCTCAAGCGTTTCAAGAAGGCCACCGAGAAGGCTGGAATCCTTTCCGAGATCCGTAAGCGCGAGCACTACGAGAAGCCTTCCGTGAAGCGGAAGAAGAAGGCCCTCGCCGCCAAGAAGCGCGCTGTGAAGAAGGCCCGCAAGTCGTTCTAGGCGCGTGCCTCGCGCGAGGAGCCGGGGCCCCACCGCTGTCAGGTGCCCTGGCTCCCGCCGTCGAAGTCCCCCTGAACAACGTCTCACCCTCCGGAGTCGCGACCATGGCCACCCTGAAGGAGCGGATCGACGCGGACCTGAAGGACGCGATGCGGTCCAAGAACGAGCTGACGCTCAGCGTGCTGCGGATGCTCAAGAGCGCGGTGAAGTACAAGGAAGTGGAGCCCGGCGCCTCCGCCCTGGATGACGCGGGAATCCTCACCGTCATCGCCGGCCTCATCAAGCAGCGCCGTGACTCCGTGGAGCAGTTCAAGACGGGCGGCCGCCCGGAGCTGGCGGAGAAGGAAGAGGCTGAAATCAGCATCCTCCAGAACTACCTGCCCAAGCAGCTGACCGCCGACGAGCTGTCCGCCGAGGTCCGCACCGCCATCGCCGAGACGGGCGCCAAGGGTCCCAAGGACATGGGCGCGGTGATGAAGAACCTCAACGCCAGGATTCACGGCAAGGCGGAAGGCCGCGCCATCTCCGACGCCGTGAAGGCGGAGCTCGCGAAGCTGTCTTGAGCCATTCACCGTTTTGAGGTCAGCGCTGGCGCTGTCGGGAAACCGGCGGCGCCTTTGCATTGAAGGGCTGGACAGGGATGCGGAAACTTGCTCCCTCGGCCCCCCGTCATTAAGTGCCTGGGTCAGTCCCGCCGCGGCGCCCGCTCACCCCAGCGGAAAATCGCGCGCAGGGGCCTCAGGAGTCCACCCCATGCCGCAACCACCCCCTGCCCGCGCGAGCGCTCCGGCGTCCGCCCCCCTGGGGATGATCCGCCAGGTCGGCCGGCGGGCAGGCGACGTCAGCCGTGTCCGGCAGGATGTAGGGGCTGGGCCCGCCCAGGGG
>NZ_JABXEP010000490.1:0-417 GCF_013372605.1 Myxococcus sp. AM009 | reverse complement strand
CTCATCGTGCGCCCCACCGAAGGCGACCCCGAAACCGTGCCCGACAGCCGCGAGCCGCGCTGGATGCGCGATGCCGTGAAGCAAGCCGTGGCGGCCCCCTGCCGACTGCTCGGCTGGGGTACGCAATCGTTCGGCGGGCGCATCGGCGTGTGGGCCAGCTACATCGGCGAATCGCCCGGGCCGAATATCCCGCGCGCCCCCGGCAACACGCTGGTCGGCCGCGTCTTCATGGTGCCGACCGACGGCGCGCTGCTGATGCTGCACATGCAGTCTCTCGCCACATCGCCCGAGCAGGCCAGCGCCGTGCGCTTGCGGTACGAACCATTGTGGGACGCCGTGGCCGCGTCGTTCAGCGTGTCCGGCGCCAAGCCGTAGCGCCTGTCAGAACGGCGCAACGCACCATCAAAGCGCACGCGC
>NZ_JABXEP010000489.1:0-417 GCF_013372605.1 Myxococcus sp. AM009 | reverse complement strand
ATCGGCATAGACGAACAGGCCCGGCGCAAGCAGCGCCGCCACCCCCACGCTGGTAATGCCGATCAGCCACCATTCCAGGCGCTTGTTGTGCGGCTCGTAGGCGGCCCGCTGGTTGCGCTGGCCGTCGCGATGGCGATAGCGCAGCAGCGCCGCGACGACGAAGAGGTTGATGGCGACAAACAGCACACCGGTGATGACGATGGTGATCGTCAGCGTGTCGTCCATGCGCACCCAGTTGGAGGCGATTGGGGTGATCCACCAGGGGCTGGCAAAGTGAAACCCCACCGCCAGCACGACGATCAGCACGAGCGCAATCGCAAGGGCCATGGGCACCTCCCGGAGAGGGACTTCCTCAACACGCTAAAGACAGGCTAGGTCGCGCACCCGGATCGTGCAAGGCAACGTAAGGACGAGGCG
>NZ_JABXEP010000488.1:0-417 GCF_013372605.1 Myxococcus sp. AM009 | reverse complement strand
GCGCAGGCTGATGGTGGTGTTGACGCCGCCGGTGTCGACCGCGTCGTCAAACCAGCGCGCCGTTACCGTTTTCGTTTGCGTATAGAACTGCACGACCTGCTTGCCATACGGGCCCAGGTCGCCGAGCTTGGAGCCGCGCGAGCCGGTAAAGCTGAAGTACGGCACGGGCACCGGAATGGGAATGTTGATACCGACCTGCCCGACGTCGATCTCGCTCTGGAACTTGCGTGCTGATGCGCCGCTCTGCGTGAACAGGCCCACACCGTTGCCGAACGGGTTGGCGTTGACCAGCGCAATGGCGTCGTCCAGCGTAGGCACAGTCAGCGCCAGCAGCACGGGGCCGAAGATTTCGTTGGTGTAGATGTCCATGTCGGTCTTCACGTCGGTGAAGATCGTCGGGCCGATGAAGTTGCCGTC
>NZ_JABXEP010000487.1:0-417 GCF_013372605.1 Myxococcus sp. AM009 | reverse complement strand
ATTCAGGTGTTGTTCTTCCTGGATGATTTCCTGCCGTCACTATTCGGCAAGCCGATCCTGGCGCATTAGCGAATTGTCTTGATGCACATGCGAGCCCTGGCATTGCAGTTGTGCCAACCAATGCAACAGCGAATGCGAACGCCTCTCATGCGGATTCTTTTCTGCGGCTCCCGGTTATTTCCCACACGGCCCGCTCTCCCCCTATGATCGCGGACAAATTCAGGCGCTCGCCCTCAAGGTGATCTGTCCTCGTCCATCAGACAAACAAGACCATGCAACAGCCAACCGAGATTGATCTCGACAGCGAAACGCCCGCCATGAAGCGCGCGGCGAAACGCAGCACGCTCGTCAGCGTGGGTGTCAATTTGGCCCTAACGGCTGCGCAGCTGGTTGCCGGCGTTCTTGCCCATTCACAAG
>NZ_JABXEP010000486.1:0-418 GCF_013372605.1 Myxococcus sp. AM009 | reverse complement strand
AGAGAAACCCGGCAACCATACTGCAAGCCTGCCCGGGCCGAGCCGCCTCGGCAAAGAAGGACCCACACCAAAAATCGAACGGGGGAAGCCATGCGAGAAGAGTCGCTGGAATGTACTGCTGCGTGCCGAACCGTCGTAGTGGCGTCACGTGCGGGGATGGGGGGGATCGACGAAACGATTTTGGGTGCCGACTGGCACGTGCGACGGGTAACGTCGATGCGTGAGCTGGGCTGTGCCATTCGTGACGGCGTCCCCAAGGCGGGGCTGGTCGATTTCGGCAGCGCGTTCTCGGCTGCGGAGTTGGACTTGCTCGAGCGGTGCATGCAGGTGCCGCATGTGGGCTGGGTGGCGGCGTTGCCGCCGGCCATGCTGCATCACGAACGCGTACGCCAGCTCGTGCGCGATTACTGCGTAGATT
>NZ_JABXEP010000485.1:0-418 GCF_013372605.1 Myxococcus sp. AM009 | reverse complement strand
CCATATGACGATGGCGAAGCTGCCCGAATATCGGTCGAACATGCAATATCTGGGCGCCGCACCTGTTGATAATGGCGATGAGGCGCCGATGCGGCCGATGCGGCGGCGGTAATAATGGCTAGGTAATTGGCGCATTGATGTCTGATCAGTCACCGGTTCCATCAAGATGCGCTGGAAAGTCACATCGGTAGCTGGTTTTGCGCACAGCATATCGTGCAGCCCCCCAAAAAAATCTCGTCGATGTGCGAGGTTTCTTGTCTGCGCGGCCGGATGCGGCAGCAGCAGCCCCAGCAGGACGCCACCGGCACGAACGCCGCCGTCGACACCCGCCATCCACAACGTACTGGCGCCGTCAGCCGATCCGCAGCCAGCCGAAACAACCCCGTAAGCAGACGGGTCGCGCAACCGGCCATTCCTC
>NZ_JABXEP010000484.1:0-418 GCF_013372605.1 Myxococcus sp. AM009 | reverse complement strand
GCGCGGCAATGGCGCTCGAACGCTTCAGCGCCGCCGGGTTGCTCTGGATTTGCTGACCGCCCTGCCCGATCGCTTTGATCATGCTGCTCACCGTTTTCGGGTTCTCCCTGCACCATTTGTCAATGCCAATCACGATGCACGGCATCTGCGACGAATACTCGCGCGTCGAAATAATCGAGACCAGACCGCCCTTTTTCTGGGCGACCGTCACATCGCCCGGCGTCCAGGTCACCACGCCATCGACGCGAATCGTTTTGGTTTCGCCGGTTTTCACGCCGTTCCGCACCACGGGCCGCGTCTCGGAATAGCCCGCGACATATTTCTCGACGGCATCGAGATAATCGTTGGCCGAAATCCAGTTGAGCGCGTCGGGATCCCAGGTTTTCTCGTCGGGATTGGTTTTCAGGCCGTTATCGCC
>NZ_JABXEP010000483.1:0-419 GCF_013372605.1 Myxococcus sp. AM009 | reverse complement strand
GTCTACAATCTAATGCTTGATGACCGAAAAAAGGCGTATGAAGAAGTTAAAAATGATTCTTCTAAAAAAATGACTTTTCCGACACCAGCTAAATACAAGAAAGAATTTCCGTTTTTGAAAGAAATTGATAGCCTTGCTTTAGCCAATGCCCAACTTAATTTAGATAAAGCATACAAGAATTTTTTTCGGGATAAATCCGTTGGATTTCCACGTATCAAAAGTAAGAAAAATTCTGTTCAGAGTTATACAACGAATAATCAAAATGGTACAGTTGCTTTGATTGATAGTAAATTCATCAAAGTTCCTAAATTGAAGTCATTAGTAAGAATTAAGCTTCATAGACAACCAAAAGGGATTATCAAATCTGCTACAATATCACGTCATTCTAGCGGTAAATACTATATTTCTTTGTTGTGTAA
>NZ_JABXEP010000482.1:0-420 GCF_013372605.1 Myxococcus sp. AM009 | reverse complement strand
GTTTATGCTTTTATCGTGCGTATGGAATGGAGGTGCTACTTCCCCCGAATAGATCTATAGCTCCGCTTCCGTAGTCGCAGCACTGCCCCGCCCAATCGTCCTACTAAGCCTTTTTTCGCCTGCACCTCAATAACGTCAGCTGTTATAATATCGTGCATTTTACACAGCTCGGCATAAAACCGCTCTGGATTATCCTCTAGTGTCCAGGTATGCTTATAGTGACCCCTATCAGGACCTTGCCATACGTACTCGGTGCTTCGTATGGTACCGCCCTGCAAGACAGTTCTGATATCACTATGGTTCGGGTTATTCGTTGCACCACCGACGTGCTCGCGGCGCACCCCAACTTGCGGCTCTCCCTGCTCACGTGTTGCAACAAAGCAGTTGCCGCCATCTCGAATAATCTTCACGCTCATTGCT
>NZ_JABXEP010000004.1:0-119754 GCF_013372605.1 Myxococcus sp. AM009 | reverse complement strand
CTGTTGGCCCACTGCACGTGCGTCAGGCGCGCCATCCGCGTCCGTGCGGATGGCGCGCCTGACGCACGTGCAGTGGGCCAACAGCGTGCAGGAGCTGCTCAGGCTGGACGCGCCGCCCACCACGCTGGCGGGCACCTTCCGCGCGGACCCCGCCCAGAGCGGCTTTCTCTTTGACAACGATGCGCGCGCCCTCTCCGTCGACGAGGCCCTCTGGGGCGCCTACCAGCGCGCCGCCGAGGAGCTCGCCGGCCAGGTGACGACGGACGCGACGAAGCTCGCGCGCCTGCTGCCTCCGTCGGCCGCCACCGACGAGGAGCGCGCCCGCGCCTTCGTGGAGTCCTTCGGCCTGCGCGCGCACCGGCGCCCGCTGACGTCCGAAGAGGTGGAGCGCTACCTCGGGCTGTACCGCAAGGGGCCCCAGGCCTACGCGGACATGTCGGCTTTCGAGGGTGGCATCCGGCTGGTGCTCGAAGCCTTCCTCCAGTCGCCTCACTTCCTCTACCGCGTGGAGCGCAGCACGGAGGCCGTGCAGGACCGGGTGCCGCTCGACGACTACGAAGTGGCTTCGCGGCTGAGCTACGGCCTCTGGAGCGCCATGCCGGACGACGCCCTGTTCGCCGCCGCGAGCGAGGGCACCCTGCACTCCCGCGAAGGCGTCGCCACACAGGCACGGCGCATGCTCCAGGACGCGCGCTCGAACAAGGTGGTGGAGTCCTTCCACCGCACCCTCTTCGACGTGCCCCGCTATGCCGCCATCCGGCCCTCCCTCACGCGCTACCCGCAGGTGTCCGAGCGCCTCGGGGAGTACGCGGCCCGGGAGACGACCCTTTTCGTCCAGGACGTCGTCTTCTCCCGCAAGGGCGGCTACAGCGACCTGCTCACCTCGCCGGCCACCTTCGTCAACGACGAGCTGGCGCGCGTCTACGGGCTGAGTGGCACGTTCACCGCCGACTTCGTCCCCGTGACGCTGGACTCGCGCGAGCGCAAGGGCGTGCTCACCCAGGTGGGCTTCCTGGCCTCGCACGCGACGTCGGTGGACCCGGACCCCATCCACCGCGGCGTCTTCGTGTCCGAGCGCATCATCTGCCGGAAGATTGGCGCGCCGCCGGCCAACATCCCACCGCTCCCCGCCCCCCAGGGCCGCACCAATCGCGAGGTCGTCGCCTCGCACACCGAAGTGCCAGGGACTCCGTGCGCCAGCTGCCACTCGAACCTCATCAACCCGCTCGGCTTCCCCTTCGAGAACTTCGACGCCATCGGCGGCTACCGCACCACGGACAACGGACATCCGGTGGACGCCAGCGCGACTCCCAACATCAATGGAGAGACGGTGCCGGTGCGCGACGCGCTCGACCTGGCGGACGCACTCGCGGCCAATGAGGCGGTGCATGCGTGCTACGCGCGGCACTGGGTGGAGTACCTCCACGGGCGCCCGTTCGCCGACGAGGATGTGCCGCTGGCGGAGCGGCTCGGTGAGCTGTCGCAGGCGGGCAACCTGTCCATCGTCGACCTCGTCGTGGAGGTCGTCACCAGCGAGGGCTTCGTGAATCGCCACCCGGAGGAGCTGCCATGAAGCTGAGTCGCCGGATGGTGTTGAAGGGCCTGGGCGGGACGATGCTGAGCCTGCCGTTTCTCGAGGGGCTGATGCCGAGGACCGCCCGCGCGGCGGACTCGGGGGCGCTGCCGTACGCCATCTTCTTCCGGCAGGCCAACGGCGTCGCCTCGGCCCAGACGACGTCGGAGCTCGGCGCGGAGCCGGAGCGCTTCTGGCCGCGCACCCTGGGGGCGCTCACCGCGGAGAGCATGGCCGGGCGGGCCGTGGGCGTGCTCAATGACCACCGCGAGCACCTGCTGCTGGTACGCAACGTCAACATGAGGGACTACAACTACGGGGACGGCCACGCCCGCGGCGCCATGCAGGGGCTGACCGCGCGGGGCCCCGTGGTGGAGGGCGCGGGCGGCGGCTCCGAGTCCGGAGGCGAGTCCATCGACCACCGCATCGGCCGCGAGCTCAATCCGCAGCAGCGTGACTCGCTCGTCTTCTACGCGGGCCGGCGTGGCGGCTGGCTCGGGGGGCCCTGCATCTCCTACCGGAGCAGCAATGTGCGCCGGGCCGCGCTGCATGACCCGTGGAATGCGTACCAGACGATGATCGGCGGCCCGGGAGGACTGACTCCCGAGGCTCGCGAGCAGCTCCTCGTCCGGCAGCGCAGCGTGAACGACCTGGTGAAGGCCCAGCTCCAGGCGCTCCAGCAGCGGCCCGAGCTGAGCGCGTCCGACCATGAGCGCTTGGACCTGCACCTGTCCAACGTCCGGGACCTGGAGGTCGCCCTGAGCTGCCGCATGCGCGCGGACCAGGAGCTCATCCTCCAGCAGCAGGCGCCCGGCTATGACAGCACGGACGGCACCGAGGTGCTCGCCACCGCCAGGCTGCACATGGACATCGCCGTGATGGCGATGGCGTGCGGCACCAACCGCGCGGCCGTCATCCAGGTGGGCAACGGCAACGACGGCGACACGCGCTACCGCAACCCGGACACGGGGCAGTTGATGGAGAACTTCCATTACGTGTCCCACCGTCGCTCGTCGCACGACTCCAGCGGCGGCATCATCACTGGCTCGGACCTGCTGCACCACCACGTGGACGTGCAGTTCGCGAGCGCCTTCAAGCACCTCCTGGACCGGCTGGTGGCCTACCAGATGCCGGACGGGAAGCGACTCATCGAGCACGGCGTGGCCGTCTGGTACAACGACCTGGGCAACGGGCCGGCTCACTCGGCGCGCAATGTGCCCTTCGTCCTGGCGGGGAGCTGCAATGGCTTCCTCAAGCAGGGCGTCTACGTCGAGGCGTCGGGCGGCGGCAATCCCAACCACAACCGGATGCTGAACACGATTGGCACCGCCGTGGGGCTGAGGAACGCGGCCGGCGGGAACCTGGACGACTTCGGCGACCCGGCGCTGACCAAGGGCGTGCTCTCCGAGCTCATCGCCTGAGTGGACGATTGCGTCCTGCTCCAGTGTTCGGCGCTGGAGCAGGTCGTTCAGGCAGCGTGGGCACGCTGCCCGTGGAGCTGGGGCAAGCGCCTGGCTGGGTGAGCGTGTGACCGAACACTGCTGACACGCCCTGTCAGCACACCTCGGGCACAACCTTGGGATGCACAAACCAAGGAGCCGCATGATGAGCCCGTTCACCATTGCCATTTCCGATTCCGAGCTCGCCGACCTTCGGGCGCGGCTGAAGGCAACTCGCTTCCCCGCAGCGGTCGAAGGCGTCGGCTGGGACGATGGCACCGATGCTGAGCTGCTCAGGCAGTTGGTCACCCACTGGGCGGAGCGGTTCGACTGGCGCACCGCCGAGCAGCGCCTCAACGCGGTTCCGCAATTCATCGAGGAGATCGATGGCGAGCGGGTTCATTTCGTTCATGCGCCGGGTCAGGGCGAAACCCGCATTCCCATCGTCCTTGCCAATGGCTGGCCATCGAACTTCGTCGAGTTCCTGCCGCTCATTCCGCTGCTCACCGCCGAGCGAAACGGGGTGTCGTTCGACGTCATCATTCCCTCGCTGCAGGGCTTCGGCTTCTCCGGCCGGCCGACGAAGAAGGGCATGAACATGAGTCGCATGGGTCATCTCTGGGCCGAGCTGATGACCCGGCTGGGCTACGAGAAGTTCCTCGTTGCGTGCTCGGACCTGGGCTCCGGGGTCTGCTTCAGCCTGGTCCGCAACCATCCCGGCCGGCTCATGGGTGCGCACTACCTCAACGTCTTTTCGGGGTACCCGCGGCCGGAGGCGCCGACGCCCGAAGAAGCGGACTACTTCCGGCGCGTCGACCTGTGGACCCTCACGCAGGGCGCCTACATCATGCTTCACGGAACCAAGCCGCAGACGCTCGCCGTCGGCCTCAACGACTCACCCGCGGGCCTGGCGTCGTGGCTCATCGAGAAGTTTCACAGCATGAGCCGGCTGCGGGACGGCCGCCTCGAGTCGGTCTATTCGCTCGACGACCTCTGCACCCTGCTCTCGGTCTACTGGTTCACCCAGACGATTGGTTCATCGGTTCGGCTGTACAAAGAGGCCTTCGCCGACCAGGAGCTGCTGGCGCCGATGCCCCGCCACGACGTGAAGCATGGCGTGCTGGTGCCCTCCGACGTCGACAATCCCGCGCCGCGCGCCTGGGGCGAACGGCACTTGCAGAACCTTGTCCACTGGACCGAGGCCCGGCAGGCCGGGCACTTCCCAGCACTCGAGGCTCCGGGGCACTACGCGGCCGATATCCGGGCTTTCTATCGCACCATCAGGTGAGCCGCGCGCGCATGGACAAGACCGAACGCCTCTTTGCGGTCATGGACGCACTTCGCCGGCACCGCCGCCCCGTCACCGCGGCGGCGCTGGCCGAGGAACAGGGTGTTTCCGTGCGCACGCTCTATCGCGACGTGCGGACGCTCATCGGTCTTGGCGCGCCCATCATTGGCGAGGCGGGCGTGGGCTATATGCTGAAGCCGGGCTTCTTCCTGCCGCCGCTGATGTTCACGGCCGAGGAACTTGAGGCGCTGGTGCTCGGCTCCCGCTGGGTCGAGGCCCAGCCGGATGCCGGCCTTGCCGGGGCGGCGCGCAATGCGCTGGGTAAGATCGCCACCGCCTCGCCCGACGATCTGCGCGACCGAATGAAGGACACCGGGCTCTGGCCCATCCTGATGCGCGGCGGGTCTGCGTCCGTCCCGGTGCTCGGCCTCGTGCGCCGGGCCATTCGCGAAGAGAAGGCGCTCCTCATCGTGTATGCCGACGGGAAGGGCCAGCCGAGCCAGCGCGACATTTGGCCGGTGCAGCTCGCGTTTCACGAGGGCAAACAGTGCGTTGCCGCCTGGTGCTGCTTGCGCCAGGCCTTCCGCCATTTCCGCGTCGACCGCATCACCGCAGCCTCGGCGACCGAGGCCCGCTACGGCCGCCAGCGGTCCGTGCTGGCGCGGGAATGGCGGGAAGAATGGGAACGCCTGTATCCCGACTGGGCGCAGCCACCTTCTTGATTCGCGGTTCCTTGCGCGCCACCCCTGTGCATACCCAAAATTCGGTCACTGCGTCATGCGTGCGTCAAAGCCGCGTCATGACGTGAGCGATGCGCATGACGAGCCGCTGGGTCCTCTCTTCCATTTGATAGAGGTCGGAACTACGCCCGGCTCAGACGCCTCAACACCTCTCTGCCTGCGTGTGGACACTCCCCTCCTGTCCTGAGAGCGCAGGTAGGCTGGTGCAGCACGCTCAGGTCTACGCGGGTGTAGTTGGAAGGTCCGAGACGCTACGCAGCGCGGCGCTTGTACCGGTGATAGAGCCCGAAGACTTCCCGTAGCTCTATCACCTTGGCCCCGTGCTCCGGGCCCTGCACCTCACGCGGCTCGGGCGCATCTTTCCCAAGCGACAAGTGCGTCCGGCTCGCGTTGTAGTAGCGCTGATGCTCGCGCAGCAGGCACCGAGCGTCGTGCGCTTCGTTCAGGACGACGGCATGGGCCAGCAGCTCCCTGTAGAGCTTGTCTCTATCTCGGCGGAAATACCTCGGAGCACTGGCCCAGGGGAAAGCTTCTCGCAACTGCTGCTTCGTCCATTCTTCCGTCGGGTGCGCTGTCACATTGAGGTGGAGGATTCGCCTGTCCCAGTGACTCCCAACCCCGCGGACTCCGCCAGATGCAAGCGCAAGAAGCTCCGCCATGTCGATGTAACGAGCGCCCGTTGTCTGGCCTACCTCCATCCCCAACTTCAGCAACTCCCCATGAATGCGCGGGGCGCCCCATGTCGGGTTGGCTTCGGCCATGCGCCGAATCAATGCCCTCATTTCCAGGGTTCGCACCCTGTCACACGCCGACTGGCGCCACAGCCGCACACGCGCCCCCATCTCCGACCCCTCCGGCATTCGCATGCATTGAGGCCCCAGCATTCTTCGGGCCCCATCCGCGGGACTGTGCATGCAATGACGCGCTCGCCGACGCACGCTGCTCGCCGGTCCAGAATATCCGGTAGCCACAGCGTTAGCCCCCCCGCCCGGAGTGCGCCATAGGAGGACACGTGTCCCGGAGTTGGCGGGACCAGAATGGACGGCCCCTCATGAGTCGTTTGAAGGGCGGATGGACGCGTGGGCTGGCCGCGTGCTGGGTGTCGCGTACTCGTCCCAGGGTGACGACCCTGGGGGGGATGGCGCTTCCACGAAGAGCTCACAGACTTCCGCGCGGCGCGTGGACCCGCTCCAGGTGCCAAGGAGAAAGACATGAGGCACCCGTGGGCGCTCCTGCTGACCTGGTCTGGCGTCTGGCTTTCACCGGCTCTTGCTTCGTCGACAGAGGAGGTGGCCGGCGCGGCGACGTGGCAGAAGCCCTGTCGGCCCGCGAAGCCCGCCTTCCTCCTCCGGGACATCCAGCCCGGGCCGGAGAACTCCCGGCTGACGCTCCAGACGGAGACGGGGGGCACGTTCCTGTTCATGGCCTTCAACGACACGTTCGGCTACGAGCCCTGGGTGAGCAATGGGACTCCAGCGGGAACGCGGCTCCTGAAGGACATCAACCCCACCGGTAGCGCCTTCGTCGACACCGACGCCGACTTCGGAGCCGTCGTGGTGGGAGGGGACTTCTTCTTCCCCGTCACGGATGGTGTCTCTGGCATCGAGCTGTGGACGAGCGATGGAACGGAGGCGGGCACCCGCCTCGTCAAGGACATCCGGCCTGGACCGGCCAGCTCCCTGCCTTCCTTCTTCCTCAACCTGGGCAGTGGGAGACTCCTGCTCCGGGCCGACGACGGCATCCACGGCTGGGAGCCCTGGACGAGCAACGGCACGGCCAGGGACACCCGGTTGCTCCTGGACATCAACCCCGGCCCCGCCACCTCCAACGCGCCCCTGCTCCCGGTGCGCATCGGCGAGCGGGCCTGGTTCCTCGCGGATGATGGGACTCACGGAGCGGAGCCGTGGCTCACGGACGGCACGCCGGGAGGAACCCAGTTCATCAAGGACATCCACCCGGGTCCGGTCGGCTCGAACGCCTTCGGCTTCACTCCGCTGGGTGGGCGCGTCGTCTTCCTCGCGGAGGATGGTTCCCATGGCGAGGAGCCCTGGATTTCGGACGGGACGCCGGAGGGCACCCATCTCCTCAAGGACATCGCGCCGGGCGTCAGGAGTTCGTTTCCCAGGAGCTTCGTCGCCATCGGAAACCAGCTCATCTTCTACGCGGATGACAACGTCCACGGCCTGGAACCGTGGGTGACGGACGGCACCGAGGCGGGCACCCGGCTGGTGCGCGACATCCTCCCAGGCTCGGAGAGCGGCCAGTTCGGCGACATTGTCAGCATCGGCCGCACGGCGTACTTCGGCGCCATTGACGGCGTGCATGGCGCGGAGCTGTGGCGCAGCGACGGCACGGAGGCGGGCACCCGACTGGTGCGCGACATGAACCCGGGGGCGGCGAGCGGCTTTCCCTTCTTCGCAGAGCTCTTCGTGACAAACGAGCGGCTCCTGTTCGCCGCGGACGACGGGGCCACGGGCCTCGAGCTGTGGCGGAGCGATGGCGAGCGAGCGGGCACCTTCCGGGTGCAGGACATCCGCCCAGGCCCGGATGCCGCGATGCCGCGGGGCTTCATCGAGAGCGGGGGCCGCATCCTCTTCATCGCGAACGACGGCATTCATGGAGACGAACCGTGGATCCTCCCGCGCTCCGCGATCTCCAGCCGCAACGGCCCGCGCGACTCCTGCCTCGAGCCCTGACTTCTAGGTAAGCGGGTGTCCGAGCAAGGCTTGCGTCCGGGCAGCCCCTCGCCCCGGGCGCGCCGTTGGAACGCGAAGGGCGCACCAACGGCGCCTGCCCGGGCTCAAGGATTGGCGTCAACGATACGCGGACAGGGTGGTCACGGCCGAGGAGGCGGTTCGCGCCATCCTTTCAGGGAGGCACATCCTCCCTCGACGTGCTTCGCATCCATCACCTCGTGCCCGTGAACGTGCCCCTGCTGGAGGCCCAGGCCGAGCCGGCTGGTGACAAGCGTTATCACCGGGCGCGGGAAGACGCTGCTTGGCCCGGACAAGCTGGTGACGTCCTCCCTCATGGGCAGCCGCGGGCTCTACGCGTGGGCGCACGAGAATCCCGCCATCGAGATGCGCCCGAGCGACGACACCAACGACCCACTGAGGTGATCGCCTGCGTCAGCCAGTCGCTGGAGGCCGTGTCGTGGCGGGGGCGACCCGGAGCGGGGCTTCCACTTCCTCGCCAAGCCCGAGGCGCCCTCGATGACGAGGTGGTCCCAGTTCCCGGTCGATGCCGTGAACATCACCCCCGAGCGCACCGAGTCCACCATCTCCTGCACCACCACGGCGTGGGTGAGCGCCTCGGACATGCCCTGGCTCCGGCGGTACGCCACCACGCGCTGGCCGCAGGCCGAGCTCCAGCACTCGCGCACCCGGTCCAACAGTGGGCGCCCACGGGCGCGCACCATTCGCGGGGAGCCTGGAGCCCGGAGCAAGGCCGTGTTGTTCGCCAATCCGCAGGGGCCTCTCCAACCGGACAAGGGTTGCGAGGAGGCTGCATTCCTAATGTGTGGGCACGCCTTCGCCATATCCGCGAGGCGAGAGAGACAGGATGCACCATGGAGCGCGGTCGGTGGTGGACGAGGATGGGGTTGGGCATGGCGATGGTCGCGCTGGTCGGTTGCGGTGAGCCTCTCGCGGTCGGTCCGGTAACGGGGGCCGGGGAGATGGTGGAGGAGGCGCCGGACGCGAACCCCTCTCAGCCCTGGGGCTCACCCCGCGGCGAGACACGCCTGGTGCTGCAATCCCATGGCTTCGATGACGAGCGCGCGACGGCGGTCGCCGTCGACAGCCAGCGGAACATCATCGTCCTCGCGACCTTCCGTCACGTGGCCGACTTCGGAACGGGCCTGCTGACGGCGCCGAGCCCCGAGGCCTTCAACCTGGCCCTGGTGAAGTACCGCTGGGACGGCCAGCCGCTCTGGGTGAAGGTCTTCGGAACGGCTCCCGGGTTCACCGGAGACGCGTATGCCCAGTCGCTGGCGGTCGACCGCAACGGGGACATCGTGGTCGCGGGGCGGAACCTGGGCCCGATCGACTTCGGTCAAGGGCTCGTCCCCGAGGGGGGCTTCATGGTCCGGTTCTCCCCGGACGGAGAGCCCCTCTGGTCGAGGCACCTCGAAGTGGACCTCAACCTCTTCGACAGTAGGATGGTCATCGACCATGCCGGCAACATCGCCCTCGCGGGGAGCTTCGAGGGGGTCCTGGACTTCGGGACCGGCCCCATCTCCTCGGCGAACTGGAGCGACGGGACGGCCACCAGCGCCTTTCTCGCGAAGTTCGACTCGCTGGGCAGGACGCGCTGGGTCTACGTGGATCCCGTCCCGAGCGATGGCTTCGGGCTGGCCGTGGAGGAGGACGGCGACCTGCTCCTCAGTGGCTGGGAGGCCGTGGGACACCGCCAGTTCGGAAAGCCGATGGTCCTCAAGTTCAACCCGCCGGGGCGGCAGATGTGGGCGCGGCGCCCGGAGACCCTGGGCTTCTTCAGGAAGGTCGCGGTCCAGGGCGGCACCCTCACCGCGACCGGCACGTTCGCCAGCGCGTTCCAGTTCGCGGGCCGGGAGCTCAGGCCCTGTGGAAGGGGCATGCTGCTCGCCGCGTTCGCGAACACGGATGGGCACGAGCTCTGGGGGGAGAGCTTCGACGCGGAAGCCAGGGGCCTCGGCATGGATGCCAATGGTGTGTTCGTGACGGGTGCGTACAGCTCTGGCGCCGACCTGGGGCTGGGACCGCTCGCGGGAGCCCCCGGCTCGCCGCCGTACAACGTCTTCGTCGCCCGCTACCACCGCCTCACGGGCAGGCCGCAGTGGACCCACGGGTTCGTGGCGACGGGCATCGCAGAGGTGGCGGACCTGGCCACGTCCCGGTCCGGCGCCAGCGTCATCGTCGGGTCGTTCCGGGATGGCACGGTGGACTTCGGCACCGGGGCGCTCGTGCCCGACAGCCGCGACATGTTCCTCTTCAGCCTGACGCCGTGAGGTTCGGTCGCTGCGTCAAAACGCGCGCACGGGAAGGTCCGCGAGGACCAGGCGCGCGAGCGGGGCGAGCAACGCCTCAACGTCAAGCCCCGAGGCAGGCCGCGACCGCCGCGGCCAGGTTCGACGCTCGCGGTTCGCCGATCCGAAATGACCAGAGGTTCATGACGTAACCGAAGCCGACACCGGTATCGGGGTCGGCGAAGCCGACCGACCCGCCGGAGCCGGGGTGGCCGAACGACCCGGGCCCGACAAGGGGCATCGGCGGGCAGGCTCGCCAGAACCCGAGCGACATGTAGAAGGAGCGGTCGGCCGGAACGTCCAGTCCTGGCGGCAGCCCGTTCATCTTCGTCTTGTCGGTGTGGACGACGGTCATCTTCTCGACCGTCGCCGGATTGAGCAGCCGCACGCCGTCGACGTTGCTCACCGTGGCCGCGTACATCCGCGCCAGCGAGCGCGCATCCGAGAACATGTTCCCGAAGGGGAACTCAGCAGCGCGGAAGGCACGCGTGTTCATGTAGCCGCTGGCATGGTCGAAGGCGCCGCCGAGCTGGCCGGCGCGGGCTTGCACGGAGTCCGGGCCCCACACCGCGTTCATCCAGGCGATGACCGTGTCCCTCTCCAGGCCGGTGGTCTCGATCATCCCGGCGGTCATCTCCTCCAACGTGAACGGAGCGGCGTACTCGATCCGCGCCACCCGCCCCTCTTGCTCCTCGGACAGCCCAATCCAGGCGCTCAGCCCGAGCGGGGCAGCGACCTCATCCGCGAAGAAGGTGCCGAGCGACTTGCCGGTGATCCGCCGCACGACCTCCCCGACCAGGAACCCGAAGGTCATGCTGTGATAGACATGCTCCGTGCCCGGCTGCCACTCCGGCTTCTGCGCCTCCAGTGCCCGGATGACCGGATGCCAGGCGCAGGCGTCCTCGAAGGTCAGCGGACCGTCGACGACCGGCAGACCGGCCTGGTGTGAGAGCAGCCACCGCACCGGGATCTGCGCCTTGCCGGCAGCGCCGAACTCCGGCCAGTACTTGACCACCGGGGCGTCCAGGTCGAGCTCGCCGCGCTGTGCCAGCAGATGGGCGCAGATCGCGGTAGCGCCTTTGGTCGTGGATGCGACCAACGCGATGGTGTCCTTGTTCCACGGACGGTTCGCCTCGCGCTCGGCGAGGCCGCCCCACAGGTCGACGACGGGACGGCCGTCCACGTAGACGCAGCACGCCGCGCCGACCTCGCCGGGGGAGCCTTCGAAGTTCGCTCGGAAGACATCGGCCACTTTCCCCCAGCCATCCTCGACGTGTCCCTGCACTACGGCTCCGCGTGTCGCGTCCAACATGTTTCACTTCCTTTTCTAGAAGGACTGAAACGCATTGAGGGAGTCCTCAAACTTCCCTGGCTGCTTCTTCGGCGGCGCGCTCGAGAGCGTTGGTCAGCCGTTCGCGCTCCCGGAGGATCCACTGTCCCTTCGGGTAGTTCCGGACGAACGTCTCGATGAACTCCACGGGGTCTTCACCGACAATCTGGCGGATCGGGGTCCGGTTCGCCGCGCTCTGTTCAAACAGGTCGACGAGGTCCGCGTAAATCGCAGTCCCGTCGCCCCCCGTTCCGAAGTACATCAGGTACCGCTCCAGCGCTTCGACCGCCATGCGATAGCTCGCGGGAAGCTGTTTCGTGCGCGCCTTGTACTGCCGCCATTGCCCCTTCTCGCCGATCACCTTTGAGATGAATTTTGAGATGAACATGTCATTTGCCTCCTTCACGGAGCTGTTGGAGCCGTTCAGCGAGGAAGCTCCAGGTCCTCCAGAACTCTTCGAGGTATTCCCGCCCCTGCGCGTTGAGCGAGTACACCTTGCGCGGTGGCCCCTTCTCGGACGGGACCTTCTCCACGCCGACCAGGCCGCGCTGCTCGATCCTGACGAGCAGCGCATAGACGGTGCCCTCGGCGATTTCGGAGAAGCCCATCTCCCGCATCCGCGCCGTGATCTCGTAGCCGTACTCCGGCTGCACGGACAGGAGCGCCAAAACGAGGCCCTCCAGCGTGCCCTTGAGCATCTCCGTCATCTGCTTGCCCACGAAACGCTCCCTGAACTACTCAGCAACACTGACTACCGGTACATAGTATCACGGAGTAGCTGCCGCGCAAGTCCACCTGGCAGGCGTGGCGCCGTACGCATCGAGGAGGCCGACGCCGCGCATCACGCTGGTGTCAGTGGACATGACACCCGTTGTGCCGTAGCCGTTCAGGCGTGGTGTTGAAGCCGTCGTCGCGGTGTGCCACCCGTGGCGGATGCACACGCCCCCCTGCGACGCTGGAAGCGAAGATTGAAAGGCGGGTCCGCGAACACCGGGTGGCGCAGCAACTCCTGGTGAAGGCGGCGGTGGAGCGCGCATTCTCAGCGCTGACGTCCTCGTCAGACGTGGCGACGCAGCGGCGAAGGACGGGAGTCCAGCGGGCTTCCTCAAGAAACGCCACGCACTGGTAGCGCCGCCCCCGCGTGAGAGGGAAGCCCAGTAATTCTCACGCTCCGACGGGAGGAGGTGCTTGAACGCGCTCACCCTCTCCTCGGCGACAAGCGCGTGTCAGGCCTTGTGTCCCCGCTGCGCACCACGCGTCTTCCCACTCCCACGCTGCTTGCGCCGCTCAGCCTTCTGCCCTGGCGTACCGCTCGACGGTGGCCGGTTCGAGTTGCCCGCGTTGCGCCGCAACTGCCCCCGCAGCTCCTGCACCAGCCGAGTCAGCGCCTCGACCTGACGCTCGAGCTCCGCGATGGGCGCATCCTTGGGGTCGACCTCCGCCACGACAGGCTGTACCCCATGTCCCACGCCGCGTCAGCGAGCGACAAACCTCCCGCCGACTGATGGCCTGCTCCTTCTTCAACCGCTCATCCCCCTGGTGCTGCAGGCAGGCTCGCGAGAAAAACGAGCGCACGGGTGAGGGGAAAAAAGCGAGGGCTCCGTTCAGGGGGCAGGTGCGCATCCGGGCCCGTCGTGTCGACGGCCAAGCCCCACCTCCGAGGCATCCTGCCGTGTCATCGCTTTACGACGTCGCCCGACTCACGGCCACTGCGCTGCGCCTCCGCGGCGGCGCGGCCCTGGCGCGGTACCCGTTCCCCGGCTCCGGGGCGGAGCTGCCCACGGGGAAGGAGGACGGCAAGGACGACATCCCCTACCTGGGGCGGCAGGCGGACCCGGTGCGGATTCCCCACGCCGGCAATCACGTGGATGTGTGGACCGCCGACGGCAAGGTGGTTCTCTACGCGCACCTCCAGCCGGGCACGGTCCACGTACCTCACCGAGGTGAGCTCCACGCGCGTGTACGGAAACCACGTCGCGATGTCCGTGCGCGATACCCAAGGCAAGCTGCGGCGCATCGCCTGGGGCGCCGCCCTGCCTTGGCCACCGTCACATTTGCCGCGGGAGGAACCTCTCGATGACCATGAGCTTTCCCCGGAGGATGGTTCACGTGGAGCCGAGACAGAGGCCGACCCGGGCCGCGAGCGCTCCGCTCGATGACGAGCTGGAGAAACTCCGAAGGGATTTGACCCATGCCGTCTCACGGGTGTGCCCTCCCCGCCTGGCCGAGCGGCGTGATGACCTGGTGCAGACGGCGATGATGCGCGTCATGGAGTTGCAGCGGCGCGAACCCGAGCGCGCCAGGCTCGCCCCCGCATACCTGTATCGCGTCGCCTACACGGCGCTGGTGGACGAGCTGCGCGGGGTGCAGCGGCGCCGGGAGGTCTCGCTGGAGGAGGTGGAGGCGCTGCCCGAGTCGCCGGTGGCGTCGGGAGACCCGGAGCGCTCCGCGGGCTCCTCGCAGATTGCCCGCGCGGTGCGCGACTGTCTGAAGCGGCTGGCGCAGGACCGGAGGCTGGCGGTGACACTATACCTGCAGGGCCACACCGCCCCGGAGGCCGCGGAGCTGCTGGGATGGGATGGGAAGCGTACCGAGAACCTCGTCTACCGCGGACTGAGCGGCCTGCGCGCCTGCCTCTCCGCGAAGGGATTCGAGCCGTGAGCGAGCACCGACGCGATGACGCAGCACAGTCCGAGGAAGCCTCCGTCGAGCGCCTGCGCGCGGTGGTGCGGAGCGAGGACACCCTGGAGAATGAGGACTCGCCCGTGGACTCGGACCGCATCTGGCGCGCGGTGAGCGGAGCGCTTCCTGCCGAGGAGCGGCGGGCCGTGGTGGAGCGCGTGGCGGCCGACCCGGCCTGGGCCGCGGCATGGCGGCTGGCGCACGAGCTGAACTGCGCGTCCCAGCGGTCCTCATCGGACGGGCGGGCCGGCGGCCAGGGCGCCCGGGCCCGGAGCGACGGCGGGGGGACGCGCGGCGAGCGCGGATTCCGCTTCGCGTGGAGCCGGCCCCTGTGGGGCGCGGTGGCCACCGCGGCGCTGGTGCTCGTGGTGGTGGGAGTCTCGCTTCCGGAGAACCCCGACGCGCCGAGCCTGCGGGGCAGGGACGCCGCGGGGCTCGTCTCGTGCCTGCCGGAGGACGCGCCGCTGCGAAGGCAGGACTGCGTCCTTCGTTGGAGCGGTGGCACCGAAGACACGCGCTGGTCGGTGCGGCTGTCCACGGAGGACTTGCGCCTGGTCCACCGGGCGGACTCCCTGGAACAGAGCGAGTACCGCGTGCCCGAGTCGGTGCTCGCGCCGCTGAAGGCGGGCACGAAGTTGCTGTGGCAGGTGGAAGCGAGGTTGCCGGACGGACAGGTGCTCAGGAGCACCACGTTCGTCAACCGGTTGGAGTGAAGCGGTGGTGCGAAGTCACAAGGGGGACACCTTCATGAAGACGGAGAATGCGATGACGATGGGACGGTGGATTCGCGGGGGACTGCTGGCGTTGGCGCTGACGTGTGGCCTGCCCACGCAGGCGTGGGGACAGGCACCGACGCCGTCGACGTTCACGATTGCGCGGAGCCCCTCCATCTCCGGGGAGGGGGGCGACACGGTGGCGGTCTCCGTGGTGGAGAACGCCGTGCGCACCGGGGCGACGCAGGCCGTGGTGCTCCAGGTCATCGACGCGACCACGGGCAGCGTGCTGGCGCAGACCCAGGGGACCGTGGGGCCGGACGCGCCCCTGCGGCTCATCTACCGGCCATCGGTGGGGGGGCCCGTGTTCGCGCGTGCGTTCGCGCCCAAGAGCGGGCCGCAGCTCTCCATGGCCATCATCACCGTGGAGCGCTGGAATCCACGCTCCCCGACGGCGTGGAGCCACCTCCAGAGCTGTCACTGGGAGCTGGTCCCCATCATGCCCGAGCCCGACCGTCCTGATGACGGCCCCACCACCCTGGTCCGCGTCTGTGTTCCGGACGAGCCGCCCACGCTCCAGGTCCGCGCGGCGCCCTGAAGGACGAGATGCCCACGACGCGGCGGCTCAGGTGCGACACAGCGAAGCGCCTCACTCTCGTGGTGGGGATGATGCTCGTCGTGTGCCCGGCCGCCGCGTCCTCCTCGGAGCCCGCTCGCGCGCAGTCGCCCACGCTCGTGGATTGCCAGGAGCGCTTCGCGGCCCGTCCCGAGGACCACGAAGCGGTGATGTGCTTCTATGAGTGCGCGCAGGCGCCTCATGCGCGGGACACCGTTCGTCGGGCGCTGATTTCGCTGGGGGAGCGTCACCCCGCGAACGGGTGGCTCGCCCTCGTGCTCGGGCACGTGGAGTACCTGTCGGACCGGGAGGCCGCCGAGGCGGCCTACCTCCGCGCCGCGGACATCTTCCGGGAGCGACAGAACGCGGAGGGAGAGGTCCTCGCGGGCATCAACCTGCGCTCCATCATGTTGAGACAGAAGCGCACCGAGGAGGCGCTGAGCTGGACACACCGCGTGGGAGAGGTGGCAAACGCGTCCGGCAGGCCGGACCTGCGCGCCCGCGCGCTCATCGTCGAGGCCAGCCAGCTCCACGAGGTGGAGTACGACCTCGGCCGCGCCTTCCGCGTCCTCAAGCGCGCCGAGCCGCTCACCTTCCCCGACGGCACCCCGGGCTTGAAGAAGCAGTACCTGACGATGCTCCACATCATCAGCGAGCGCCTGGGGCGGCTGGAGGAGGCCACCGAGGCCACCCTGCGTCTGGTGGAGCTGGCGAGGAGCTCGCGAGACCTCATCTCGGAGGCCCGCGCCCGGCACACCCTCGCCAACCTCATGACGCGCCGGCATCTGCGGGACAGGGCTCCTGAGACACGGTCCCAGGCCCTGCGGATGGCCCGCGAGGCCCTCGTCGCCTCGCGCAACGCGGGAGTCCGTCAGCTCGAGGCGAAGGCGCTGCGGCTCATCGCCGACCTGCTCGGGGAGAGCCCGGAGGAGCAACGCGAGGCCGAGGAGCTGTTGCGCCTGTGCATGCGCATCGCGGAGGAGCTGGCCTCGGATGAGCGGAAGATTTCGTGTCTGTGGACGCGCGCGGAGCGACGAGCGGGCGTCGACCCCGTCGGCGCCATCCAGGACTCGGAGGAGTCCATCCAGCTCGCGCTCCGGGTCGCGGACCCGCTGGTCCTCGCCCTGGCCCTGCGGGGGCGCGGGCAGGTGGCGTACCTGACGCAGCCGCTCCCCGTGGCGCTCGAGCACGTCGAGCGCGCCCTCGACGCGGTGGAGTCCCTGCGAGCCTCGCAGAGTGATGCCCTCATCCAGGCGGAGCTGTTCGCGAGCTGGGCAAGCGACTACCACCGGCTCGCGGGCTGGACGCTGGAGGCGGGGGGCGCCACGGGAAAGGCCGCCCTGCTCGACCCGCGCGAGGCGATGAGCCGGGCCTTCGCCGTGAGCGAGCGCATGCGGGCCAGGAGCCTGCTCGACGCGCTGGCGGCGTCCCACGCGCTCGCGACCACCGAGGAGACGCCGGAGCGCAAGGCCCAGCGCGCCGAGGTCCGCGGACGATTGACGACCGTGCAGCGGCGACTGCTGGAGACGACGCACACCGCGGCTCAGCGCGAGGCCGCGCTGCGAGAGCTGCAGGAGCTGGAGCGCGTGGAGCGCGACCTGCGCACCGCGCCACGCCAGGGCACCCGGGAGTTCGCCTCCCTCGCGAGCATCGAGCAGGGGCTCGGCGAGGACGAGGCCCTGCTGGCCTTCCTCGTGGGCGACGACACGGACACCCGGGGAGACTTCGCGGGGGGAGCCTGGGTGCTGGCGGTGACGCGGACCGGGACGCGCGCGCACCGCATCCCCGAGCGGGCGCGCCTGACGCCCGCCGTCGCGCTGTTCTCAGGGCTGCTCGAGCGGCGCGACGGCTCCGAGGCGGGCGCGGCGGCGGCCTTGTACGCCCAGCTTCTCGGCCCCGCCCTCGCGGAGCTGCCCACCGGGGTGCGTCGCCTGCTGGTGGTCCCGGATGGCCCGCTGCATGACCTGCCCTTCGCCGCGCTGAGGCAGGACGCGGAAGGGCCGCCCCTGGTCGCCCGCTACGAGCTGTCCCTGATGCCATCCGCGAGCCTGTGGCGCCACTGGCGTCAGGCCTCCGCTCCGCCTCCAGGAGGCGAGGCCCTGGTCCTCGCGGACCCGGACCGGAGCGTGCGTGTGTCGGACGCGCGCACCGTCGCGAAGGAGCGCATGGGTGTATTCACCGAGGCCGCGCGAGTCGGCGCGCTGCCCGAGGCGAGACGCGAGGGGCACGCGGTGATGGAGGCCCTGCGCGGCACGGCCGTGACGCCCCACCTGCGCACGGGCACCGAGGCCTCCGAGCGCGCGCTCAAGAGCGCGGACCTGGCGCGGGTGAGGGTGCTGCACGTGGCGGGGCACGCCGTCGTCGACGCCGAGGCCCCCGAGCGCTCGGCGCTGGTGCTCGCTCCGGGCAGTGAGCAGGAGGACGGCATCCTCCAGCCGCGCGAAATCGCCGAGCTGCATCTCCAGGGCGCGCTGGTGGTGCTGTCGGCGTGTCGCAGCGCCTCCGGCGCGGTGCTCCCGGGCGAGGGCGTGCTGAGCCTGTCGCGCGCCTTCTTCGAGGCGGGCTCGCGCGCGGTGGTGGCCAGCCTGTGGCCCCTGCGCGACGCCGAGGCGGCGGACCTGGTGGAGCACTTCTATCAATACCTGGCCCAGGGCCTGAGCAGCTCGGCGGCGCTGAGGCGCGCCCAGCTTGAAGCCATTGAAGACGGCCTTCCCCCGGCGGCCTGGGCGGGACTGGTGGTGCTGGGAGACGCCTCGCTCGCGGTGACGGCACCACGGGAAGACAGTCTGTCCTCGGGCTCGCTCATGGTGGGGACCGGCACACTCGCTTTGGTGCTCTTCGCCGGCATCCTGGTGTGGCGAGCACGGCGCAGCGCCTATCCAAAATCTGCGTCATGAGTGCGCCAACGCTGCGTCAGACCCTCGCCGCCAACGTGAGTGAGCGAGACGCGCACGAGCCGAGGCCAGGAGGGTAGCGGTCGATTTCCTGCAACGGTGTCGCCCGCCCTGTCTCTTCCCATCAGGAGGGGGTTCATGCCCCCCATGACTCCTCGGGAGGACGACATGAAGGCGACGACGCGGTACCTGGTGCTTCTCTCCATGCTGGTAGTGGGCTGTGGTGACTCGAACGAAGCCGAGGTGGACGCGGGCACCGACTCGCTCCCAGAGACCTTGGCGTGTGGCGACACAAGCTGCAAGCGCGCCACTCAATACTGCGCGACCATCGTCACCGATGTGACGAGCCACCTGTGTCTGACCAAGGAGGCGAGCTGCAAGAGCTGCGACTGCGTGAATCTGGACACAGACCTCACCGCCCAGACCGGGCGCCAGGACTGCACCGCGACCTCCAGGCTGGATGTGTACTTCTCCTGTGCCTATTACGATGATGTGGACTACATCAAGACCTCCTGCACGGTACGCGCTCGCTGAAAGGACCAGGCTGACAGGGGCGCAAACACCCCCTTCGCTGGAGAACCCGCCCCGCTGTCAGGTCCGGGCCTGCCAGGTCAGCCACTCCCCCGGACGTGCGAGCTCCACGTTCACCTTCCGCTTGCGCGCAGCGGCCAGGAGCAGCGCTTCCGCGTCTGGAACCTCCTGGTAGTCCTTGGAGGCGGCGACGCCGTAGTGGATGGGCACGAGGAGCCTTGCTCCCAACACCACGGCCGCGGCCACCGCCTGCTCGGGCGTCAGGACGGCATGCACGTCGCTCACCGGCTTGCGCCAGCCGAAGCGCGCCCCATTGATGGGCAGGAAGGCCGCATCGAAGGGGCCGAACTGACGCCCGATGCGCCACCAGGACCCGTGCCATAGCGTGTCGCCGCAGTGGATGACGCGGCGGCCTCCGCCAGAGACGATCCACGAAACCTGGGGATCCCCATAACCGTCCGCCGCGGGGACGGCGGTGGCGGTGAAGTCGTTGAGCAGGATGGGCTCGTAGAGCGGCGCGGGCCGCACGCGGAAGCCCGACGCGGCGGCCGCCGCGGCCATGTCCGGGGCGCACACCAGCGTCCCGGTGTCCCCCAGCGCCTGACGGACGGCCACCGGGTCGAAGTGGTCGGAATGACGATGCGTCACCAGGACGAAGCGGCCCCCGCCGCTCACGTCCATCGGGACGAGCGGGTCCTTCAGCGCGGCCCCCCACACGGTGGGGTCGCTCAACGGGTCCAGGAAGAGCGTGTCCTGTCCGAGCCCCAGCCGCACGCCGGCCCAGGCCAGCCGCTGGGCGCGCAGCGCGGCGCTGTCGACAGGCTTCGTCGCACGGCCCGTCCCAGGGGGGAGCAGGACCGCGCCCGCGGAGAGCGCCACCGCCGCACGCAGGAAATCCCGACGGCCCGGCCGCGAGGGCTGAGCCATCTTGCCCCGTCCCTCCGTGTTCGAGGTCTCCAGGCTCACCGAACCCCCGGGGAGGCCACGAGGTTGATGCCAAAGAGGCGCACGCCAGTCTCGGTCCGCGGCTGATGACGGCTTGCCGGCGGGAAGAACAGGTACGAGCCCGGTCCCAAGCGCTGCTCCCCCTCGATGAGCTCGCCGCTCACCACGAGGACCTCCTCGCCGGTGTCGTGGACGTCCACAAAGGGCCACTGACTCCCGGGGGCCATGTCCACGACCCAGACCCTCACGTCACGAGTACTCGGCAAGTCCCTCCGAAGGCAGCCAGGGCCGACGACGACCGGCGTAACGTCGTCGATTCGCACCGACGACCATGGGGGTACGACAGGGCGCTGCGTCCTCGGGGAGCTGTCTGTATGGGGCATCCGTCCGCCCTCCTGGCATGGGGACGCCCATGTTAAGGACCTCCACTCCATGAGCGCAGCGAAACGATTTCACGAAGATGCTGAACAAGGTTCATGTGAAGCTGACCGGCATGCTCGAGCTCCGTCACTTCAAGCTGATTGCCGCGGTCGCCGACACTGGGAGCCTGGCCGCCGCGAGCCGGCAGCTTCACCTCACGTCCTCGGCTTTGAGCCACCAGCTCCGCGATGCCGAGGAGCGCCTGGGCGTGCAGCTGTTCCAGCGCCGCCAGCGCCGCCTGCTCCTGACCGGCGCAGGCGAGAAGCTGCTCCTCTCCGCACGGCGGGTCCTGAGCGAGGTGGCCCAGGCCGAGGCGGTCTGCCGTGCGCACCCGCAGGACGACCTGCTCCGGCTCAGCACGGGCTGCTACACAGTGTATGGCTGGCTGCCGCCCATCCTGGGGCGGTGGCAGGCCGAGCACCCACGCGTCGAGCTGCGCATCGTCCTGGAGGCCACGCGTCAGCCGCTTGGGGCGCTGCTGAATGGCGAGCTGGACCTCGCCTTGACCACCGACGTCCCGCGGCAGGCCCGCCTGGCACAGACCGCGCTCTTCGAGGACGAGCTCATGCTGGTGGTCCCCGAGGACCACGCGCTGGCGCGGCGGGGACACGTCACGGCGGAGGACCTGACGCGGGAGCACCTGCTCACCTATGCCGCGCCTCGGGAGCAACTCGATGTCTTCACGCGCGTGCTCTGGCCCGCGGGCATCGAGCCGCACCGGGTCTCCCCCGTCCCCCTCACCGAGGCGCTGATCGAGCTGGTGCGTGGCGGTATCGGCGTGACGGCGCTGCCCGAATGGATGCTGCCGGACCAGCGCCATGGACTGCGGACCGTCCGGCTCACTCCTCGGGGAATCCGACGCCGCTGGAGCGCCGTCACCCGCGCATCCCGGCAGCGCCCCGCTCCACTGACCCACTTCATCCAGCTGCTCCGCGAGCGCTTCTCCCACCACGGCAAAGCAGGGCCCCGGGCGGCCTCACGGCGAGGAGCTCCGCCGCGCATGGGCGGAGCTCCGCGGGCCTCGCCTCCAGACTGACAGCGGTCTGATGGGGGCAAAAGCCGCGCCGCTCGCGCCGTACCGTCATGCGTCCGGCACGACGCAGCCCGCGTCCCCGGAGGACGCATCCAGGGACATGCCGCGCGCGTCCGAACTGGATTCTGGTGGGATGCAACCCGGCGCGCCCCTGGCCCTGAAGTTGCTAACCCAACAGTCACGCGTCAGGCCGCTTCTGCGGCCAACGCGCCGGTCCGCGTTGTCCTCACGGTCCAGAAACACGTTTTGAAACATGGCGGCCGAGCCGCCGTGACGGACGTGTGAGCGACAACGCCGGCTGGTTTCCAGGCCGGCAGTCCCCCGACTGCCGCCTCATTCTTGGAGGGAACGGATGGGCGACGCGCTCTTTGGCTACGACATGGTTTTGCAGGTCACCCAGAATGAGATCAACTCCCAGTTCTCCAGGTTGATGCAACAGGGCTACATCGACACCCTGCTGAAGACCAACGGAATGGCCGCCGCTGGTGGCGCCTTCGGCGGTGGAGAGATGACCTTGACCTCCTACCTGCGCGGCTACATCGCGCAGCCCACCGTGGCGCAGCCGATGGTCATCCTGGCCTCCGGCAACAACGCGCAGCAGTGCCTGTTCCAATTCGCGCTGCAGAGCCAGCAACTCACGCAGACGGTCATGGACCAGCTCGGCTTCACCCAGGACCAGGTGGACGCCGCGTTCGCCCACCCACAGCCGGGCCCCAACAACTCGCAGTACGGCCTGCTGGTGAACCAGGAGGACGTTGAATACGAAAGCAACGGCTCCTCTCAGACGGGGTCAGACCAGACGGTGTACTACTGGCTACAGAGAACGTCTGTCACCGTGGGCACCACCACGACCTATACCAACTACCTGGTGCCGGCGCTGTTCTACATGTCGGGCGGCGCCTACCCCACCCTGGTGGACCTGACAGGCCTGCCGCTGCGCTTCACGGTGAACCTGGACGCCATTCCCACCACGCCGCAAGGCATCACCGCCCTGGTCAATGAAGGCATCATGCCGCCGCAGGTGCTGGACACCATCAGCGGCAACGGCTTCGACAGCGCGTACTTCTCCTTGCAGCAGTTGTTCCTGAACTTCGACACCACCGACTTCACGCAGTGGAGCACGACCGCACCGCCCACCAGCACCTCCGTGACGGGCGCGTCCATCAACACGACCAGCAACACGTTCTCCATCTCCACCACCACCCTGGCGCAGCTGGAAGAGGACCCGAGCTTCCTCACCGAGGTGAGCGTCGCGTTGCAATACGCGTTCGGCGTGGGGGCGACCTACGACGGCAACCCCGCCTCCACGCCGTACATCATCGGAGTCACGGCCACCTCCACCAACCCGGCGCAGACCGCCCCCGGCAGCACCCCCATCCTGGTGCCCACCTCGGTCGGCTTCTCCAGCCTCCTCAACACCGCCGACAGCGGCCTGTCCGTCCTGAACTACCAGGTGATGGGCGGCGGCAACACCAATCCCGCCCAGCCAGCGCCCAGCGTCGGCACGAACTTCGTCACCACCAACAACTATTCGGGCGAGCTGCTGTTCTCCGAAGCGACGTTCTTCACCCCGGAGATCTTCAACCCCCTGGTGGCGGCGCTCACCTCGGAGCACGCCCCCACCCCGTCCTGGCAGCAAAGCGGGACGAAGTTCACCTATCAGACCAACTATTCCTGGACCGTCAGCAGCACGCCGCCACCGGACAACTGGCTGAAGACAGGCACCTACCAGGTGGTGACGCAGAAGGAGAGCCCGAGCTACATCATCTCGGTCAGCGGAAACACGGTCAACGTCTCGGGCTCACTGTCCATCACCCAGCAGCTCTCTGCCACGCTGGAGGTGTTCAGCGTCGAAATCCCCATCGTCTGGAGCGTGACCTGCTCCTCCACGTTCTCTCAGGTCCTGACCCTGGCGGTGGGAGGGAACGGCTACGACCTGGTGGTGAACCAGTCACAGGCCACCTTCAGCGACCCGGTGAACGGGCCCATCCAGTCGAACAACTGGGAGGCGGGCCTGAGCTCCTTCGTTATCGAGGCCGCGTTGGTGGCCATTGACCTGCTGTTCCCCACGCCCACGCTGCTGACGATGCTCAACCCGGCTTCGTACATGACCAAGACGGTGCATTCGAACATCGGCAACGCGTTCAACCAGCTCAGCGCCCAATTGAACAAGGACCTGACGGGCAGCGCCACCAGCAACTTCATCTCGCCCACCGGTGACGTGTTCCTGCTGAACGCACCGCGGTTCAACGACACGTTGGATCTGCAGATGGACGTCACCTACAGCGTCTGACGGAGAATTCCCTCACATGGCCACGGCACCCCATTCGTCCACCACCAGCGTCGTCATCCCCAGCACGCTGCCGAACAACCCGTCGCTGACAGTCAGCGCCAGCGGCTCGCTGATGAAGAACTACCTGCCGGCGCTGCCCATCGCGCCCGGCGACCAGGTCACCGCCGCCTGCGACTCCAACGGCGCCCCCATCGTCTTCTCCTTCGGAGCCGACAGCGGGGATTTCTATGCCATCGTCAACGTCAGCAACGACCCCACGGGCTGGAGCCAGATCGACCTGCTCCCGGGCGTGGCGGCCCTGGGCAAGCCGGTCTATTTCGCCAGCGGTCAATTGAGCAACGGCAATCTCTGCCTGTTTTTGGCATGCCAGGACACGACCTCCGGCGCGGTGAGCACCTATGTGGCCGGGCCGCTGTCGAACAACCTGCAGCAGACAAACCTGGCGCAACTGGCCTCGCTGTGGACCCCGGCCGGCAACCCGCTGCCCGGCTCGAGCGTGAACCGCGCCAGCATCAGCCCGCTGGACGACGGCCAGGGCTTCGGCATTCCAATGCTTGCCGTGGGCCTGGTCGACCCCCACACCACCGACGTCCTCACCTACATGATGCAGTCCACGGTCAACACGACGACCGGTGCCATCACCTGGAACTGGACCGCCTTCCCCTCGCCCACAGACGCCCGGACGGTGCTGGACTACGCGCCCGGGGCCATCGCCGACCTGGGCCAGGGCCTGTACATGCTGTACGCCAGGCAGGACGGCAGCACCCAGCTCATCTTCAAGACGCTGCTCAACGAGTTCGGGCGCGACTACGTGCGGGCGCTGACCGTCCCCGCGGGCCAGAACAGCCTCCAGACCACCGCGGGCAGCGGCACCACCAGCTATCTCTATGCGGGCGGAGCGGCCGGTCTCGTGTTCTGGGATGCCAGTGCCCAGCTCGACTCGAAGGCAACGGCTTGGACGGCCGCACAGACCATCGCCACGGACTCCCAACTGCCAGGCATGAGCGCCGGCGGTCTCGTCGTCCGGCAGAACTTCAACAAACCCAACGCGATTGCGGCCTGGGCGCTCTCCGGCAGCAATCTCTACCTGCTCAGCCAGTTCGAATACCAGGGCGCCCTGCACTGGACGACGCCGCTGGTGCTGAAGACCGACATCGCGCTCATCGCGCCGCTCATCAATCCCGTCACCCGCGCCAACGAGCTGGTGTTCCTGACCACGGACTGGGAGAGCCAGAAAGCCATCCACTATCTCTGGCAGGACCCGGCCACCACGCTCTGGCAGGAGGAGACCATCCCCCTGTACAACGGCGACAAGGTGCAGGAGGTCAGCAGCTACAGCACCAAGCTCAGCTTCCGCATCAACGGCCAGGCGCCAGCGGCGCGCCTCCCGCTGACCCTGACCAGCGCCAGCTACCAGAGCCTGCTTGTCAACGGCCTGAAATACACCGTGAACGCCGGCGCGAGCGTGCAGGTCGAGACCAACGTCACCGGCGGGCTCGACATCATCCAGCAGATCCAGGACCTGGCGGTCTCCACCTTCACGCTGACCAGCACCGCCTTCACGGACACGCTGCAGCTCAACCCCGCCAGCAACGTCTACAAGAAGCTGGCCGCCGTGCGGACCGGCGCGGACATCCCCGTGCTGCCGTCCACCCTGCCCCAGGGCGTGACGGCCGATCAGATCGCCAGCGCCGTCGCCCAGATGATGGCCTTCACGCCGGAGCAGCCCTACCCCACCGAGGTCATCAGCGTCGTCGGCACCGCGCCCCAGGCCAAGGCCGTGGCGCGCACGGCACGGCCGCCCCAGGTGTTCGCCCTGTCCTTCGGCCCGCAAGGCATCCGGTACCACACGGGCGCCGAGGCGACCCAGTTCGGCGTCGTCGGAACCGTGGGAGAGTGGATCGTCGACGCCGTCGGTGATGTGGTGCAGTTCATCGGCAACGTGGTGGGGCAGATTGGCCACATGCTGTTCGAGGTGGCGGCGACGGTGATCAAGATCACCCTCAACGTCGCCGGCCGCGTCATCAAGTTCGTCATCCAGAACTTCCCGCAACTTTTCGCCTTCCTGACGGCGCTGTTCAAGGCGCTGATGGTCGGCCTGGACAAGCTGATCGGCTGGCTCGGCGAGCTGTTCGGCTGGGATGACATCTGGGCCACGCACCTGGTCATCGCGAAGACGCTCACCGGCGCCCTGGATGCGCTGGCCAAGGAGGCGCAGCAGGACTCAGCCAAGCTCAAGAAGAAGATGGCGAGCATCATCGCCGGACCGCTGGGCTTCGCCCGCGAGAACTTCGCGAGCATGACGGTGCCCGCGAGCGTCGCGTCCATGGTCCCCAGTCAGGCGGCCGCGGCCACGCAGCAGAGTCAGCCCAGCATCAACCTCGATACGCCCATCGCGAGCTGGGCCAGCTACCAGACGCAGTACAGCGGCATGCTCCTGGGCGGCGGTCCAGCAGGAGACCTGCCTGCGCCCGTGCAGAAGTTCATCGACGACGTGCTGATTCCCACCTGCTTCGTCCTGGTCAAGGCGATCGAGGAGGACTGGAAGAACCTGCAGGCCGTGTTCACCGGTGAGGGGACGACGGTCGAGAACATCGTCACCTTCCTGCAGGGCCTGGCGAAGACCATCATCGACACGCTGGAAGTCGTGCTGCTGGGCTGCGTCGACTACCTGCTCGACCTTGTGCCGTGGGTGGTGCAGTTGCTGACCGAGCCGGTCAACATGCCGTTCATCTCCGGCTTCTACACCTGGCTGACCAGCGCGCTCGGACAGGGTGACAACCCGTCCGAGGAGCTGACGGCGGTGAACCTCATGTCGCTGCTGGTGGCGATCCCCTATACCTACCTCTACAAGATCGCCAACGACGGCCAGGCGCCCTTCCCTTCCTCTGGGAGCAACACGAAGAGCAAGAAGCGGGAGGTTGAACCGCTGGACCTTTGGACGAGCATGATGCGGCTGGACACTGCGCAGAGCTCGAGCCGGAAGGAAGCCAGCACCGCGGCCAAGCGCTATTCGGTGATTGGCGCGGGAATCGCGTCGGTGTCCGCCCTGCTCGCATCCCTGATGGGCTTCGTGCGAGCCGGCCTGGAGGAGGCAGCGCAGAAGGGGAAGAGCGGCAAGTGCCTGCTGGCGGCCATCCTCGCCATGGGGGGCATTGCCGCCGCCTTCACCTACCCCGTCGAAACCCCCGCGATGGACGGCACGGCGCACGACCTGCGGCTCGCCGTCTGGGTCGCGAGCATCCTGCGCATGGCCTGCACGGCGCTGCCCATCCCCTCCGTCGCGGTGCGAGGCACGATCAAGGCCTGCTTCGATGCCGGCATCGGCGTCGCCGCCATCAGCAGCGACATCATCGGCTCCCCCAGCAACTCGACCTGGTGCAGCGACGTCTGCTCCAACCTGGGCGGCGTCATCACCGGCATCAGCACGGCGATCGTCGAGGTCCAGCCCGAGGCCGCGGTCACCATGATTGGCGGCATGGGCCTGTCCTATCTGGGCGGCAATCTGGTGGCCCTCGTCACCGCGCTCTCGATGAACATCTCCAAGGCGGAGGCCATCTACTTCCAGAACGTGGGCGGCTGAGTCGCTTTCAGCCTCACGTGAGAGGAGCTGGAGGCTTTCCGGCGTGTCGGGTGTGGTCGCATCCTGCGCAGGCAGCGCGTCCCGCCTGCGCCACCGCGGGCGCAGGTCCCTGCGCCGCTACGTCGTGGCCCTGGAGGCTCACCGCGGCGTGAAGGTGGCCCAGCTCGCCTCCTTGGATGACAGGCCCGCCAGCGCCAGCGCTTCCATGAGCCATTCGCTGACGCGGAACGTGTTCACGGACGGGTACGTCGAACTCCTGCCTTGGCCCGCCAGGTGGGAGTCTCCCAGCCGACGCTGTCGCGGTGGCCGCGCGGCATGGGCAGGTGACACGCAATCGTCCGCCGCCCCGGGCGTAGCCGCTCCGGAAGCCTCCGACCGGCTCCAGGAGACGTGCCGAGTGGATACCGTTCTGGGTGGATTGCGTCAGAGCCTGCGCGCACTGGGCCGCAGCCCCGGCTTCACGCTGGGGTGTGTGCTGATGCTGGCGGTGGGCATTGGAGCAAGCACCGCGCTCTTCAGCGTGGTGGAAGGCGTTTTGCTGCGCCCCCTGCCCTATCCGCGCCCCGAGCGCCTCGTGGAGCTCTCCCAGCGCGCGGCGGACGGCCATCCGATGCGGTTTTCGGACCCCAACTTCGAGGACGTGCGGACGCGCGCTCGCACCGTCTCTGCGCTGGCCCAGGTGTCGGGAGCCGCGAGCGTCACCGTCATGGGCGCCGACGCGCCGGCCTTCGCCACGCTGGCGCTCGCCTCGCGCGACTTCTTCCCCGCCTTCGCGGTGCGGCCAGTCCAGGGCCGCCTCTTCGCGAAGGAGGAGCAGCAGCCGGGAGGTGCTCCCGTGGTGGTGGTGAGCCACGCCTTCTGGAAGCGCTACCTGGGCGCACGGCCGCTGCCCCTGCCGGACACCCTCACCTTCGAGGGACGCGCCTACACCGTGGTGGGCGTGATGCCCGAGTCCTTCGACTACCCGGTGGGCACGCAGCTGTGGGTTCCGCGCGAGCTGGAGGCCCCCCTGCCCAGCCGCACCGCGCACAACTGGAGGGTGGTGGGAAGGCTGGCGGACGGCGTCGACCTCCAGGCCGCGCGAGCGGAGCTTACCCACATCGCCCGCGAGCTCGAGGCCCAGTACGGCCAGGACACGCGGATGCATGACATCGCCGTGGAGCCCTTGCAAGAGAGCCTGGTGGGCCGCGTGCGGTCCACGCTCTACCTGCTGTCGGGCGCCGCGGCCTTTCTGCTGCTGGTGGCGGGCGCCAACGTCACGAACCTGCTGCTCGCCCGCGCGGCCACCCGTGCCCGGGAGCTCGCCATCCACGTGGCCCTGGGCGCTGGGCCTGGAGCGTTGATACGGCGCTTCCTCATGGAGTCGCTCCTGCTGTCACTGGCGGGAGGCGCGCTGGGGGCGGTGCTCGCCGCCTGGGGCGTGCGCGCGCTGCTCGCGGCCGAGCCGGGCCACCTGCCACGCGTCCACGAGGTGGGGGTGAACGCCACGGTGCTCCTCTTCACCCTCGGGCTCTCGCTCCTGCTCGCGCTGGGGCTGGGCTTGCTGACGGCGCTGCGCGCGGCGCGGCAGCCCCCGGGGGCCACGCTGGCGGGCGCCGGGCGCATGCACACCGGCGGAGGCGGCGCCGAGCGCACGCGCCGCGCCCTCGTCGTGGGACAGCTCGCGCTCGCGTTGGTCCTCCTGGTGGGTGCGGCGCTGCTCGGGCGGAGCTTGATGGGGCTGCTCTCGCTGGACCCCGGGTATCGCACCAAGGAGGTCGCGGTGCTCAGCCTCGTGCTCCCGCCGGCCGAGGACGAGGCGCAGGGGCGGCGCAACGTGCAGTTGCAAGCGCACCTCCTCTCGCGGCTGGCGTCGCTGCCCGGCGTGCGCGCGGTGGGCGCCGTGAGCAACTTCCCGCTCGAGGGAAGCCCGGCGGGAGATGGCACCTTCCTCGTGCTCAACCGCCCCGACGAGGTGGGGGACTTCGAGGACTTCGGGCGGCTGGCGCGTGAGCCCCAGCGCACCGGCTCCGCTGAGTACCGCGTGGCGAGCGAGGGCTACTTCGCCGCGCTCGGCATCCCGCTCATACGCGGTCGGCTGTTCGATGCGCGCGACACCATCGACGCGCCCCACGTGGCCGTCATCAGTGAGTCGCTCGCGAAGGCCCGCTGGCCCCATGAGGACCCGCTGGGCAAGCTCATCCAGTTCGGCAACATGGACGGAGACCTGCGTCCCTTCACCATTGTCGGCGTGGTCGGGGACGTGCGGGAGCAAGGGCTGGATGACGCGCCCAGGCCCATGTTCTATGGCGGCTCCCGGCAGCGTCTGCGGGCCTCCTCCCGCGTCCACCTCGCCGTGCACGGTCCGATGGGCTCCGCGGCCCTGGCCACCTCGGCGCGGCCGGTGCTGCGTGAGCTTGCCCCCGAGCTGCCCTCGCGCCTGTCCACGGTGGAGGAACTGCTCGCGGGCTCGCTCGCCCCCAGGCGCTTCAGCCTCCTGCTGCTGGGCGCCTTCGGTGCGATGGCGCTCCTGCTCTCGGTGGCGGGGCTCGCGGCCGTCGTGTCCTACGCGGTGGCGCAGCGCACGCGAGAATTCGGCATCCGCTTCGCGCTGGGTGCGACGACGGAAGACGTGCTGGGGCTGGTGCTCCGGCAGGCGGCGCGGCTCGCGGGGCTGGGAATCGTCTTGGGCCTGCTGGGGGCCGTGGGGCTCAGCCAGGTGCTCACGGGGCTCGTGTACGGGGTGAGCACCACGGACCCGCTCGTCTTCGTCGCGGTGGCGCTCCTCCTGCTCGGCGTGGCGCTGCTCGCGAGCTGGCTGCCGGCCCGACGCGCCTCGCGCGTGGACCCGATGACCGTGCTTCGCTCCGAGGCCTGAAGCGCCTGTACCCACCCCAATGGCTGCGTCAGAACGGGCGAGGCGGGGTCAGCGGCCGCCATCGAGCGCGATGAGCTGCGAGCAGGTGCCCGACGGCAGTGGCCCATACCAGGTCCGAACGCCGCACCGGGTGGTATCGCTGCATTCCCCCGTGCGCGCTGGCGCAGCCGCGCCCTGGCGCACGAAATGAGGAAACTCCAAGTCAGCCCGGTGGTCGCGCCACCTCCCAAAAGAACTGGATGACCGGAGAGTCCAGCAGCGCCCAGCGGGGCGGCTGCGCCGGCACACACGGAGGAACGGCAGCAGGACGCGAGCGTCGCGAGGGCGGTGGGAACCCCAGCCATCCCACGAGATGGCTGGGGCTTGTCTTCGCGTCGCCCGAGGACAACCCGCGCTCAAGCCCAAACGCGACGCGCACGCATCACAGCTCGCAATGCCCCCCTGTGAGGGCGTCCTGACGATAGACGCCCTCCTTCCCCGCGACCGGCTGGAGGTCATACCCACAATCATTGAGGGGAGGGAAGTTCGGGAACCCGGCACTCTTGAAATGGGAAATACTATTCTTCAGGTTCTCCTGGCTCGGCCTGAAGTGTCCGCTGTCATTGGTGATTGACTGAATCACGCCATTGACTACCTTGACCGTGCCCGCGCCAATGACCTTGATCTGCTGCCGAACTTCCTGTCCCGGCTGTGTGTTCGGCGACGGCAGTCCCGCGATCGAACCCATCAGGATCCCGGCATGGGTTGTCAACCTTGGCTTGCTACAATAACGGGTCGAGGTATCCTGCGCCCTGGGTTCGCCGACGCAGTTGGCCGTGCCGCGTATCTGAATGTAGCGGCCATCCACATTGACCATGTAGATCCTGCTGTCCCGGGCGTCGATGACGTACAGGGTCTCGCTCACCGAGCTCACGTTCCACGTATCCACCCGCGTGTTGGTGGACTTGTAATAGGCGATCCCCTCATGGAAGACGACTTCATAGGCCGCGAGCGCGTTGTTCGGAATCCCCTTGGCACAACTGGACACACCCAGCCAGGATTCGCACACACCATTGGCGACCGTTCCGTTGTCGTTGTATTCCAAGAACACAGGGAAATCCTTGCAAATCTGCCCGGAGGGGCAGCTTGGCTGGCAGACGCCACTGCCATTGACTTGCAAGCCAGCCGCGCATGACTTGGTGTACTGAGTGCATGAACACGACTCCTTGACGCAGCAGAAGTTGAACGGCCAGTAGACACACACCTCCTGCGCGCACTGGATGCACGGCTTCTGATTGGCGCCACCACAGTCCGACATGGTGACCGACGCCTCGGCCAGCGCATCTGGGGAGGCCGAGCGGCTCATGAACGAAGGGCCATGCCCTCTGCTTTGCGCGATATCTGCGTAGGTGAGCGGATACCCCCTGCTGGCCGCGACCGAGATGAGCAGCGCGTCGGTCGTGGCGGTACGCAAAGCCGCCATCAAATCGTGGTCGTTGACCGCTGCGTTCAGCAGGGCATTCATCGCCGCGTTGTACGTGGGCTGTCCTGGCGTGGGAGGCGCGACACAAGTGACCGCTGAAGAGGGAGAGGCCACCGTGGGGCTCACGAAGTCGAACCAGGGCTGCTGCTTTTCCGCGCACAATTGCTTGCCAGCGCCGTGCTCCACGTAGGGGTCGAGGAGCTGGTTTGAACCATTACCGAAGGGGGCGGGGGCGCCATAGTTCGCCACGCCATTCGTCCACCAGGCCTGACCGCTGGTGGCAGTCGGCCAGATCACGTAACTCGCCGTCGTCGACCCGGTCATCTGAGGAACGAGCAGGTCGGTCCACTTCAGCGTGATGGTGTTCCCCGCCTGTCCCTTGAAGACCAGGGTGTGGGCCGTGCCATCCACCACGATGTCCCAGACGTATCGAGCCCCCGCCTTTTCGGTGAGGCCAACGACGTTGCCGCTGGAGTCATACGCAACAATGGCCATCCCCATTCTGTTGTCGTGATAGCTCAGCGCCCAGAAACTCAAGCCGTTCGCGGTGACGATGGGACACAAGTCACTAGAGTACAGCGCATCAGGCCCCTGCATACATGTCTTCTTCAGCTCGATGGGTACGCGCAATGGCGTGGCCGCGTCGACGAAATGAACGGTGGGCGCAATCGTCACGTTCCCGGAGGGGGTCGCAAGCGAGCATCCACAGACGGCCTGGCCTCCGCCCGAGTCGATGCACGCCTTCACCGGTGGGTGATTCGGATCGTTGCTCCAGTTCCCCGCGAACACCATCCCATATTGCGCACAGACATCACCACACACAGCGGCAGCCGCGGCATTGCCCGCGATCTGCGGACTGCAACGATCGCCGACCGCGGCATCCGCCGTGGGAGCCATGAGAAAAGCCACGGCGAAAGACAAGACGAACGCTCTTCCAATCAGTGTCATGAGTGCTCCCCGCTGCGTCGCTTCCTTCAAGGACGCCTCGCGTCTCGCACTCGCCTGGCGTCGTGCAAGCTCAACAAGGCGGGTCTGACTATATGGAGCCGCCACAATCCCATGTCAAACCATGGGCACATGGCGACTGGCGCCCACCTGCCCTTCCCTCTCATCCTGTAGGCCCAGCCCTCCGGTGAATGCGCAAAGCCTCGCTGAACGCACATCACCCCGGGTCGCCGCGACATATTTTTATGCTGGATGTGTCCACCCTGAGAGCAGAGGCAGACGCGCGAGGTGCTGGCGTACGTGACGGCATTGCAACGGATGCGGCCAACGCGCACGGACTCGCACGACCCCTTCCCAGGCGTCGACTCCGCGCGCTCGGCGAGGGTGCCTTCGCGCCAGCGGCGGCGGCCCGGATAGCCGCGCGGCGACAAGGCCCATGCCTTCAGGGAGAACCGGCGGGGGGCCTCCTGCGAGGCAGCGCATCACGCGGCTGGGTATTACGCGAGCCAACCCCAGTCGCTGTCGTCCAGGAGCGGGAGCTGGCCCTTGCGGCGCCGGGTGGAGACCTCCTCGAGCCACGCCTCCCGTCCGCCCGGGAGCGGCCAGGCGCGTGAGACGGTTCCCCTCGGTTCTGAGGTGAAGTTGAGCAGCAGCATGCGGTTGACGCGGTCGACGGTCTCCGGCGTCGCTCCGGCGCGCAGTTGGAACTCCGCGCCGAACAGGGCGCCCTCCTCGCGGGCGGCGTTCCTGGTGCGAGAGCGGTCAACGACAGGCCACAAGCCCATCAGCGGAGGCGGCACGCCTTCAAGCAGCGCGGCGTGCATCCGGTCATGGCCATCCAGCACCACCCACTTCGCCAGGATGTCCACGAAGAGCAGCAGCACTGGCGGCAACGTCCCGTCCCTGGCGCGCTTTCGCCAGCTTTTCACACGCCCATCCTCGGGAGCGGAGAGCGCGCGCAGCCCGAGCACGGCGCCCGGCCGCTGTTCCGGCAGCGACTCCCACCGGTCCTCCTTCCACGCGAACAGGAACCGCGTCACGGCGGCCAGCGAGTGCGGTGGCATCGGAGGCTGACCGAAGCTCCACTCCATGGGGGAGACGGGGTGCCGCTCCGCCTTCTCCGCCGCGATGGCGCGCACGGGGCGCAGACACCAGTGGCCAGCGTGGAGCGCTGGCATGGGCGCCTCCACGAGCGCGCGCGCCACCCGCCAATTCCAGGCCACCCACCACGCCTCGGAGCCGGGCAAGGCCCTCACGCTCCGGACCTCGGGTGCGGACAACGGCGGCAGGAGCTGAGGAGCAGTGGCCGTTCCCCGAACGAAGATTGCGTGGTCCCAGTAAGAATCGATGCGGGTCCAGAGCAGCGTCTGTCCCCCGCCGCGCAACCGGATCCGATAGTCCGGAGCGGCGTCCAGATGCACCGAGGGCCGCCGCGCCCAGCGGCCCGTGGAGGGCACGCGCAGCAGTAGTCCAGGGCCAGGGGTCTCCAGTCCCCAGCTCCGGGTGTCATCAGCGACGATGGAGACTCCTGGGGTCATGCGACGCGCTCCTCGCTGTGCCCGGTACCCACGGGCCCCTGGAACATACCCGGTGGAGAGCAGACCCGATGAGCCGTGGGGCCTGTCGCGCCCCATCATGACGCGCGTTTCGACGCCCGCCATGACGCGGCAACGGAGTCTTGGGTAGGCACACCCACAAGCGCGTCGCGGGCCCCGGCACGTCTCCTCCAGATTCAATTGAAGAGTCAGTTGCTCGCTCGCATATTCGGGTCCGAACCTGGATACGCAGCCTCCAGAATCCTCACAGGTGAGCCATGGGACAGACCGCTGAACCCTCGAAGACGTCGCCGCTGGTCCTCACGAACCCCAAGGGACTGTTCGACCCGGCACCCTACGGCTTCTCACACGTGGCGCAGGTGGCCCCCGGCACGCGGCTCATCTACCTGGCGGGGCAAGGAGGGGAGATTGAGACCGGCGCGCTTGAGCCCGACTTCCGACTCCAGGTGCGGCAGGCGCTTCAGAACGTCCGCACGGCCCTGGAGTCCGTGGGGGCTGGCGTCGGCGATGTCGCCAAGCTCACGATGCTGGTGGTGGAGCACACGGAGGAGAAGCTCAGGGTCATCGGCTCCGAGCTGGACGCGGCCTGGAACGGCGGCATGAAGCCGACTTGTACGCTGATTCCTGTCCCTCGGCTGGCGCTGGACGGGATGCTCTTCGAAGTCGAAGCAGTCGCTGTCCTACCTGCCTGACAGGGAAGCCGACGTGGGCGTCGTTCTGGGCCGGTCATCACGCCTGGCTGCGCCGGGCGCGTGCGTGCACGCTCGTCCTTCAAGGAACAGCCCCAATCCGTCGCGGCCACGGTGAGCGCCTTCCTGTCCGAGGTAGCGCGGTGAGCGGACTGCTGGATTCCATCTGCCGTCGCTGTCGTTTGAGTCCATTCATTGGTCTCAGGTTTGTTTTATCTGCTCAGACTGGGAGATGACGTCATCCAGGACGCGCAGGAAGTCGCTGTCCGCAGGGCCCCGCGAGTCGCGAATGGCGAGGAGCAGTGGATAGAAGCGCGGGTCGCCCCGTGACGCAGGTGCCGTGAGCCCTGCGCACAACGATTTGCATGGAATTGCAGCGGCATCCACGCACACGCACCCACCCACGCCCCTGCCGACCCCAGCAAACATTGAAGCCCAGCACGCCTTCGGCCCCCCCCGGTGCCACATTTGGGCAATACCCCAATCCCCGGGTTCCAGTGTCTAATGAGGCATGCACGGGCACATGTGGCAGTGGAGCACGGTGGGGATGTTCTTCTTCGGAATGGGAGCGCTCATTCCCACGTCGGCGCGCGCCTGTGTCGCGCCCAACTGCATGGTGGGGGTACGCTTTCCCCTCCCCGAGGGCGGCGGTGTGGTGCCCGCGAACATCCCCGGACTGGTGACGGTGCCGCCGCTGCTGGAGAACGTGGATCCCTCCACCGTCCGGCTGCTGCTGCCAGATGGAACACAGGTGCCCGCGACCGTCACGGCGGGCGCGCATCAGACGCAGGTCCTGGTCCCGGATGCGCCGCTGGAGCCAGGCACCACGTACCGCATCGAGGCGAAGGGTGTCTGTCAGTTCCAGCCGACCCAGACCGAGTCCGTGACCTTCACCGCCGGCCCCGCACTCCCCCTGCCCTCGACCACTGGCACCCTGACGGTCGACACGCCGGGCCAGTCCATCTTCAACGTGTACGGGGATTCGAGCTGCGGCACCAGACAGGTGAACGGGAACTTCACTGTGCTGCGCTTTACGCCGTCACCGGAGCTGGTGCCGTTCCTTCCGTGGGTGCATTGGACGGTGGAAGTGGACGGCGAGCCCTGGTCGTTCGCAAAGCACAGCGGGCTGACCTCCACCGGTGAGGAGAACCTCGAGCTGCGCCGCCATGAAAACAACCGGCAATTGCTCTTCCTCTTCACCTTCTGTGATTACGTGGGCTGCGCTGATTCCTACCAGCGGCCGCCAATCGACAGCCTCCCGCCCGGACGACACCGGGCCACGCTCAAGGCGACGCTGGAACACGCGGACCTCACGCTTCCCTCCGTGAGCGTGGACTTCGAGCTGGGCTGCGCGGCACAGGTCGCGAGCGCGGCAACCCACTGGGGGAGCGGATGCGCGGATGGTGGCACCGAGGTTGACGGAGGTCCCATGAACGAGGACCCGCGCCCCGCGCCAGTCGACGCCCCCAAGGGCTGCACCCAGGCCGGAGGCGGACTGACGGTGCTGAGCCTGCTCGCCACGCTCCGGCTGTGGAGCGGCCGGAGCTCGCGCCGCGCGAAGAACTGAGCGCCGAAGGGAAAGCGCGCCAGAGACAAGGCTCGAACCTGCGTCCAGCGAGGTGAAGCGCGGTTGCGCCGCACCCTCTGGCGGCGGGCGATGCATTCATGCGGGCGTGGGCCTCTTCCGCTTGACTCTCCCCCAAGGGGAGACCGCCACCCTCCGCGCATGTCACCCGAAAACACGTCTCGGAGGAAGGTCGTGGCGGTAGTCATTGGAACACTCATCGCGCTGGTGGGAGCGGCGGCGGGCACCTGGTGGTGGATGGGGCGAGCGATCTTCCAGCCGGGCACCGTGGAGCAGGTGCTGGCCGCGCGGGGCGAAACGTTGGAGGTCCCCTCGGGACAACACGCGGACGCCTCATCCTGGCAGGTGGCACCGGACGTGCGGCTCCACCACGTGGCCGTGGGCGCCGGACGAGACGTCGTCGTTGTGCATGGCGGCCCCGGCCTCCCCCCGGCGACGCCGTGGCGCGCGGCGGCCATGACAGGCGACGCGCTGCGCTGGCACTTCTATGACCAGCGAGGCTGCGGCGCCTCTTCACGTCCCTTCACCCACGCGCCCCCCGGCGGCACGTGGCAGGCCATGCAGGCGGTGGAGGCCCGGCTGGGACTCGCCGCGCAGCTCGCGGACCTCGACCGTATCCGGCGCCTGCTCGGAAAGGAGCGCCTCACGCTGGTGGGGCACTCCTTCGGAGCCCTGGTGGCCGCGCTGTACGCCGCGGAGTGGCCAGAGCGGGTGGAGGCCCTCGTGCTGGTGACACCCGCGCCGCTGGTGACGATGCCCGCGGGCGACGGCGACCTCTTCACCCAGGTGCGGGCCCGGCTGGACGAGACAGGCCAGCGCGAGCTGGCGGCGTGGATGAAGCACACCTTTAACTTCCCGGCCCGCCTGAAGGACGACGAGGCCCGGCTCGCCGAGCACTTCGCCGCCTTCGGCCCACTGTACAGCCAGGCCCTGCGGCGCGGGCGCCCCGACGCGAAGCTTCCCGGCTCCGGTGCCGCCGGAGGCTTTCTCTCGCTGGGGCTCTACCTGAGCCTGGGCCGGCATCATGACTGGAGCGACTGGCTGCGCCGGGTGCGCGCGCGCACGCTCGTCATCCATGGCGCCCAGGACCTCCAGCCGCGCTCGGCCACTGCGCGCGTGGTAGAAGCGCTCCCCCACGCGCGGCTGGTGGAGCTGGCGGGCAGCGGGCACTTCCCCTTCGAGGAACAGCCCGAGGCCTTCGCGGCCACGGTGAGCGCCTTCCTTTCGGAGGAGGAGCGATGAGCGGACTGCTGTATTCCATTGGAGAGACGTCGCGCATCACCGGTCTGACCGTGAAGGCGCTGCGCTTCTACCAGGAGAAGGGACTGCTCGAGCCCTCACGCGTGGACCCCTCCTCCGGCTACCGCTACTACACCGAGCGCGACATCGCCCTGGCCCATACACTGCGCGCGCTGCGCGACCTGCAGCTGTCCCTGGAGGAGATTCAGGGCGTGCTCGCGGAGCTGGGCCGGGGCGACTCGCTCGCGGAGCAACTGGCGCGCGTGCGAGCCCGGCTCGCCGAGGAGGCCGCCAGCGCGCAACGCTCCGTGCTCGCGCTGGACACGCTGCTGCGGCACCAGGCCCAGGCGGAGGCGTACCTGCGCGCACCGCCGCCACTCCTCGAGCGCAGGCTCCCTCCGGTCCGCGTCGCCGTGCATCGAGCACGGGGGCGGTACTCCGACGCGTCGGTGGTCTTCCCACGGCTGTTCGCCGCGTGCGGCCCCCACGTGGCCGGTGCGCCCTTCTGCCTCCTGCACGAGGCGGAGTATCGCGAGCATGACGCGGACCTGTCCTGGTGTGTCCCCCTGGCACCTGGGGCCACCCCAGCAGGCGTCTCCATCGAGGAATTGCCCGAGGTACAGGCAGTCGTGCTCGTCCACTCCGGGGCCCCCGACTCGGTGGGCCCTTCCTGGGCCCGCCTCTTCGCCCACCTCCATGCGAGGGAGCGCACCCCCACCCTCCCTCTGCGCGAGACGTACCTGCGCGTGGGCACGACGGATGGCACCTCCTGGCTGACCGAGCTCGCGCTGCCTTGGGAAGGGAACGGGCTTCGGAGCAAGGGCTGAGGCGCGCGGCGCGCCAACCGGACCAGGCTCCCGGCCCGACGAGAAGAGCCGGGGCCCGCGCGAGCTCAGTCGGCGCCAGGAAGCAGCGAGGGCGCGGAGAAGAAGAGCAGCCCCCGGTTCAGCATGGGGAGCCAGGCGCTGTAGTGGTCGTCGCCGGGAAACTCCAGGTACTGGACCTCGAAATCGCCGCCGCCCATTGCCGCGAGCTCCGCGGCGAGCTCGCGCGCATTGTCGACCATCCGCCGCTCAGCGGCGAACATGCCCCGCGCTCCCGCGCTCTTGCGCGGCTTCTGCTCGAGCCCCCCTACCGTGAGCAGCACGCGCGCCTTCACCGGTGTCCTCGCGTACCGCGCCAGGAAGGCCTTCTTCTCGGTGAGCACGTAACGGTCGTTCCACCAGATGGACGGGCTCCCCGCGATGAAGGTGTCGAAGGACGTGGGCCTCGTGAAGAGCGCATGCAGCACCAGGAGCCCCCCGTAGGAGTGGCCCATCAGCGCGGTGCGCGAGCCATCGACTGACAATCTCGATGCAAGTGCCGGCTCGAGTTCCTTCTTCAAGAAGTCCAGGAAGCGATCCGCCCCGCCCTGCTTCTTCGATGACCGGTCCCCCGTGTCCGAGAGATTCGGAGCGGGCGGCGTGTAGTCCTCACCGCGTGCCTGGTCGTGGTGGGCCGGAGCTCCCGAGTAGGTCAGCCCGACGATGACCGGCGTTACCGCCGCGACGCCGAAGCCCCGCGCGAGCCTGGGGAGGACGCGGGTGAGACGCTCCAAGGTGGGAAAGTGTGCACCGCCATCCAGGAGGTAGATGACCGGATGGCCGGCGGCGGGCGCCGCGCCCTCGGGAACCGCCACGTACACCCGGTGGGTCCGTCCAGTGTGGGTCGAGTCGAGCTCGAACTGGAAGGTGTCCGGGAGCGTCACCGGAGTCCCGTCCACCCGAGCCACCGGCGTGGCGCGTGGCACCGGCCGCGCGGAGCAACTGGCGGTCAGCAGCCCCGCCGCGAGGAGCAGGTGAACGCACGTCAGGTGGCCCGCGCCTCGGGCCAGGCGCGCGGAGCGTGCGGCGAGCGGCGGGTTCAGCAAGCGCGACCCAGGGACGAAGAGACTCATGGCGGGAGACCCATTGATGACAAATGAAGCGGAGCCCCTGCCCATGCGCGGCGGGGGCTCCGGTCGGAAGGCGGACGGCTAGCGGATCCGGAGGAGGCCGCGCACCTGACCCTCGACGACCGTCTTCGCGTCCCCGAGGCCCGACTCAGGACTCATCAGACGGAAGCGCGTCTGGGCGTTGTCATTGATGAACTCCGGCAGCACCAGGAGCTCACCGGGGTTCTGCGGGATGGTGCGGCCGTTGGTGGGCACGAGGTCGTCCCGGACGACGGGCGTCGCGGTCGGCGCGTCGCCGAGGGTGACCTCCCACAGGCTCCACCAGGCGCCCACGGCGGCGCTCTGTCCGTGGAACGGCCGCTCGGCGGCCACCGCGGCGTCCCAGGCGGCCTGCGCGGCGGCCTTGTTCATCACCCGCAGGTAGCCCTTGCCGGGCGCTCCCGGCAGGAGCATGCCGGCGATGTCCCCCTCGGTGTCGGGGGCGATGAAGGCATCCAGCGTGGTGAACCAGTCATCGAACTCACCGGCAGTGGGATCGAAGCGGACCATGCAGGGCGCGCCGGTGGTCCCGGGAGACACGAAGTGCGCGCCGCTGCCCAGGGGCTCGGTGGCGTAATAAATCTTCCCATCCGTGTGCTTGACGCCGTCGCGCGCCCAGCCGCAGCGATCGTCGACCTTGACGGTCACCTCGTCCGTCTGCGTGTCCACGATGACCAGCGCCGTCTTCGCCGGAACCGTCCTCACGTCCGCGGCGTGCCAGCCGCCGGCGATGATGACGTCGTCGCCAGCGGTGACGGCCAGGCTCTGCGAATAACGGAACGTGAAGTCGCCGTCCTTGAGCTGGGACGTCAGGTCCTTGGACGTGATGATGGAGAGGTCCTGGGGATTCCAGATGACCAGCCTGTAGTTCACGTGGTCGAAGTAATAGGCCTTCGTCTCACTGACGAAGTAGTGCTGGGACTGATAGCCATTGACCGCGGCGACGCCCTGGCTGGTGAACGAAAGCGCATCACCGGCCCTGAGCGAGCCGTCCGCGTTGAGGGTGTACGGCGTCACCGTCGGCACCCGCGAGCTGCTGACGATGAACTTGCCGGTGCCCGGAAGGCCGGCGGCGATGTACGAGTCCGCGGGAAGCTCGACCGCGTCGCCAATCCCGACGGTCTGCTCCTCCTCGATGTCCTCCAACGTCACCAGGTAGCTCTGGGTGTTCCCACCGGCGATGGCGACCTGGGTGATGGCGACGTAGAGGGGCTCGGTGGTTCCGGCGTCCGGAGGCGTCGGGTCCTCCGAATCCGAGCAGGCGGTGGCGAACACGGCGAGGGTCAGGAGTGCGGTTTTCAGCTTCATCGGGCTTCCTTTGAGCGGAGGGGGCCTGCGAGAGACTCGAAGCGCCGCATCGCGCGCTTAGAGGTCAACCGTGGCGCGCGCGGTGAACGCGCGGCCCGGCTTCTGGACACCGACGATGTCGAAGGCGGGAGCGTCGGTGAGATTCTGGAGATTGAAGGAGAAGGAGTAGGCGCGTCCCTCGAACCGGGAGCGGTAGGTGAGCGCGGCGAAGTGCAGCACCTGGGTGGGCACCCGCGCCTTGTCGCCCCCCCGCCCGGCGCTCTCCCAGGAGCGGTAGAACGACTCGACGAAACGGGTCGTCCACTCCAGGCCGAGGGCGTCCACGGCGCTCAAGAGCTGACGCTTCTGGAACCGCGCGGTCGCGGAGGCCTGGAGCCAGGGAATGTTGGGCATGCGGTCCCCGTGAAACCGGGCGAACTGGCCGTCCTGCGCGAGGTTGCGGAAGTTGAGCCAGGTGACGGTGCCGGTGAGCCCCACCCAGTCACCGGGTGAGGCCCAGTCCAGCCCTGCATGCGCAGAGAAGGAGCGGGCGTGGTCCACGTTCTCGTAGGCCTGCGTGGCGTCGCCAGGGAAGAGCTGGATGAGGTTCTCGACGTCTCGGACGCCCGCGACCGCGTTGGCACCGAAGCGGCCAACGGACGTGACGAGGGGGAGGAGCTCCACGCCCAGGTTGGCGTTGTGACTCGACTCGGGGACGAGCGCCGAGTTCTCCACGAGCAGTCCCCCATCGCCGAAGAGCTCGTCCACCCTCGGCATCCGCGTTGTCCGCTCATAGGACGCCTTGAAGAGCAGCCCACGCGTCAGGCTGAAGCGCAAGGTGTCACCGAAGCCACCGGCCCACCGGCGCTCCGCGGCCTCCTGCCTCGTCCCCGAGGCGAAGCGCTGCAGGTAGCCCTTCACGAACACGGTGTTCTCCAGCCGGCCTCCCCAGAGCAGCTGACGATGGGAGAGCCCTCCGAAGGACGACGTGAGCGCGAGCGGCACCCGGAGGGGGTCCTCCTGCTGCAACCGGGTGAGGTAGGCGTTCTCGCCGCTTCGGTCGCTGTCATCGACGCCGAGCGAAACCTCGAGGTCCTCCGGGTCGAGCAGCGTCCCAAGGAGCCGCACGCGCCCGAACAACGTCTGCCGCGTCTGGGTATTCTCCAGCGGCGTCGAGCCAATCTCCCCAGCTCTCGCCCGCGTCGCACGACAGGCTCCGTACCAGTCATATAGACAGTCGGAGGCGTCGAGGAACTCGCCCACACGCTGGTTGTACCCGGCGATGGCGAGCACCTTCAGCCGCTCGTGAGGCGACACCTCGTAGCGCAGCCCGAGGCCCCAACTCTCCTGTGCGGAGGTGACCGCGCCATAGGGCTGGATCATGTACTGGTCGTGTGGGACCTCCTTGTCGTAGCGGCCGAGGTAGCCATTGAGGACGAGCCGGTCGACTCCCGGCAGCGCCTCGAGGCCCACCTCGATATCGCCTCCGGTGCCCTGATAGGCGTCGTGGTTGCGGCGCAGGGCGCGCGGTGAGACGCGCCCCGTCTCCGGGTCATCGACAGGGACTGTGACGACGTAGTCGTTCCGCGCGCGGTCGTGGAACCCCGCGGCCCGCATGAAGACGTGCTCGTTGGCTCGCCACGTCAGCCTGCCGGTACCGCGGTAGCTACCGAAGGACCCACCCTGGAGCGAAAGGGACGCGCCGGTTTCGGGCGACGCGAGGCCGGAGCGCAGGTGGATGGCACCTCCCAGCGCGTCCGTCGCGAGCCGCACCGGGACAACGCCGTTAAAGACCTCGAGCTGCCGGATGAGGGAGACCGGAACACTCCCGAGTCCGTAGACATAGGGCGAATACTCGATGGGGACGCCGTCGAGGAGGACTCGCACCTGGTCGCCGGAGAGGCCCCCGAGCGAGAGCTGGGTCCGGCTCCCCATTCCACCCGTCCGCTGGACCTGCACGGCGGAGGCCCGCGTCAGCACCTCCGCGAGGTCCTCGGCGCGCTCATGGGCCTTCTCCAATTCGACGACGTCCACCGCCTCCGAGCCGCGCACCAGGGCGCGTGCTTCGGTCGACCTGGCGCGCACGACAGAGGTGAAGCCGGGGGGCGCTGGCTCCTCGGAGGGCCGCGCGGGCGCCTCCGCCGCGGGCGTGTCGGACGTGGCCTGGGCGACCTCCTCGGAGCCTCCCGGCGCGACGTCGGGAGGACGCGCGAGGACGAAGTGGTGGATGAACTCGAACTGGCAGGGTACCGGGCTGCCGTCCTGCATCGCCGGGGAGAAGCGCGCGTTCTCGAGCGCGCTCACGGCCGCCTCGTCGAGCCCGTGCCCAAGTCCCTCGACCACCTCCCCGCGCGTGACACGTCCCTCCGCATCAAGCGTCAGGAGGAGCTTCACCGCGCCCTCCACCCCCGCGGCCTGGGCGCCGGGCGGATAAACCGCCTCTGGCTGGGCCAGCAACACCGGAGGGATGACCCCGCCTGATGGCGCAGGCCCGCCCTCCCCCTCCGTCGCCCGCGGGGGCGGTGTCCCGCTGGAGGGGGCAGCGGAGGTCGTCTGTGCCGGGGGCCCGCTCGCATCCTGCGCTCGCGCGACGCCATTCGACAGCAGGGCCAGGAGCGCGAGCGTGGAGACCCGAGAGGATGGCGCGGGGGCGCCCCGCCAGCGACGAAGTGTGGGCATGTTCACGGTGGGCAGACAGGGTTCGCGGGCGTGAGGATGATGTCGATATTGATACTCATTCTCAACCTCATGACCTCCTATCAGTGGCGGAGGTGAGGGTCAATTGGAGAGGTGCACCTCCAAGGGAGAAAGCAGCTCCACACTCCCTCAACATCTCAACGCGATGGTGGGGACAGGTCGACACGGTCGCCCATGAGGGCGCTGTGAACACATGGGGAATCGACCCAAGGGGAGCGCGAAATCATGAAACCCGTCTTCGTGGCCACCGCTGTCATGTGCCTCGCCGTCAGCCCGGCCTTCGCCTCGGATTGCGAGGACCTGCCCGCCAAGGGACAGGCGAGTCGTCAGAAGAAGTACATGAAGATCAAGGCCGAGAGCGAACACGCCGCGACGGACTGCGTCGCCATCCGCAACAACGACGCCCTGAATACGGGCCACGGCATCACGGTCGACTGCCGCATCCACTTCCGCCCCCGGAACGGGGGCTGCTACGTGGACTACTCGCCCTATGGGGACCCCAACAAGAGCCTCTCCCGACATCCCGGCTGCGATGCGGGCAAGTGGGCCTGGGCTCGCGGCGTGGACATGCACACGGGCGAGTCCGCCACGGACCCGAAGGGAAAAACGTACACGGGCAGCGTCCGCTTCAACATGATGAAGGCGGAGTACGAGCTGAAATACACCGTCCAGGTCGGAGACAAGAAGAGCGACAAGGCGCTGGAAGACACCTACGCGGCGACCCTGAAGAAGATCTGCATCCGAAAGTCCAGCTAACGCCCGGGCGCGGTGCGAGTCGGCGAGGCGGGTGCGCTATCACCGCTCTCTCGCCGACACGCGGGTCCCTGCCGGTGAGCGCGAGTTCCTCGCGTGCCCCGGTCCACCGGTCGATGACATTCGAGGCGGGATATGCCAACCGGGCATCGTCGATGATTTTTTCGATGGCCGCTTGCAGCGGGAAATCCATCAAGATGGTGCCGAGCCGCCGAGCCCCAGCCGGGGCATTCAGGGGGTCGTTCAGATAGCTCAAGAGCCACGAATTCAGGCTCCACGCCATGGCCCGCGGGTTCGGCGTGCAGCTCACGAAGGTGACGTATCAGAAGGGGTCCGTCGGCCCGCCGTAGGCGCCCCCAGAGGGCCTGGCGACCTCGCCGGACGCCTTGTCGAGGTGGTCGCTGACCTTGCCCCACCTCACGGTGAGCGCGTCCTGGTAATGGTCCTCCACGTCGACGCCGTCCTGCTGATAAATCCCCTTGTTCCAGTTGGGCCAGAGGATGCCGTAGTTCGCGGCGCGCTTCGTTGACATCGTCTCTGGGAGGCGTGAGGCATCGTTGCGGATGACCGCGCCGAATCGGCGGAGGGCCGTCGAAGCCGCCCTCTTCCTCGACGAACAGGCGGGCGAGCCGCAGACGCTCGAAGCGCTCGCGGCGAAGCTCGGCTTGAGTCCGTTCCACTTCCTCCGAATCTTCCGCGGCGTGCTCGGAGTCACACCCCATCAGTACCTCGTCCACATGCGCCTTCGTCAGGCCGCGCGATTGCTCTCGACGGATGCGCCCATCACTCGCATCGCCTACGACGTTGGCGTCGGGGACCTCTCCAACTTCGTGCGCGCCTTCCGCCGCGCGGCAGGCGTTTCTCCTCGTGCGTTCCGGATGGCATCGCGCGGAGATCGCAAGCTTCTCCAAGAGAAGCTGGCGCTCTTCACACCCGATTGGCTCCCGGGCTCGTCGTCGACACTCGCCTCGAACCGGGAGCCCGCGTGGTCACCTTTGGCAACGGGATGGTGGTCAGGGAGCCCATCGTGACGGTCGACGACGAGGGACGACGCCTCGTGTGGGGCGCGGAAGGTGGCCCGATGACCCACTACAACGGAGCGGTCCAGGCCTTCGTGGGAGGCACGGGGAGCCGAGTCGTCTGGACTGCCGATTTCCTGCCCCATGAGGCCAGCGCCGTCATCGGCCCGATGCTCGAGGCCGGCATGGCCGCGATGAAGAAGGCGCTCGACGGGCCGGGCACCTGAGCCGCTGTTCCGCCCCGGACTACCGAGCGGGGTGACTGGCGAGAACTTACGTCTGGCGGAAAGAAGCCCGCCAGGCGCAAACGTGAAGGTTGACCTCGACAGCGCGGGCCGCTCAACTCGCCCTTGGGACGTTGGAGTGGACACCATGACCGCCAAGACAGCCAAGTCAGCCAAGTCAGCAGCCCCCAAGTCCAAGAAGGCCACGGCGAAGAAATCAGCGGCAGCGCCCAAGGCCACCGCGGCCAGGCGCAAGCGCCCCGCCGCGTCCGCCAGGCCAACCCTCCTCTCTGGCGGCAATCCGCAGATTGCGAAGGGCTCCGGCGACGCCCCCATCCGGGCCTACATCGAAGCCATGCCGGGCTGGAAACGCGACGTCGGGCACCGCCTCGACGCGCTCATCGAGCGCACCCTCCCGGGCGTGAGCAAGGCGGTCAAATGGAACTCGCCCATGTACGGAGTCGAGGGCCAAGGCTGGTTCCTGGGCATCCACTGCTTCGCGAAGTACATCAAGGTGGCCTTCTTCCGTGGCACATCGCTGCGCCCCATCCCACCCGGTGCGTCCAAGAGCCAGGACACGCGCTACCTTGATATCCGCGAGGACGAGCCGCTCGACGAGGCCCAGTTCGTCGCCTGGGTGAAGCAGGCCAGCCAACTGCCCGGCGAGCGCATGTGAGGCGTGCCCTCCGCGAATGACGTCCGCCTCGCGCCACGGCGGTCCGGCCTGGACGCGAAGTGTGGGCAGGCCTGGGGCGCCGCCACGGACCTCCTCGTACTCCTGGTGCGCCCCTGCTACGCTCGCCGGATGCTCGCCTGCATCAACGCGATGGACGCCACCATCAGGGACTTCTCCCAGTCCTTCTGGGTCGACATGGGCCTCTGGTCCTTTGGCGCGGTGTTCCTGAATCGCGTCATCCTCATCCACGACCAGCGGCCCTCCACGGAGCCACAGCCCAGGCCGCCCATGTTCCGGCGGGCCTTCTTCCTCCTCGTCGGAGCCGCGTTCATCGTGTTGCTCGCCGCGATTCTGGCCGGCGGACCGTTCCTCAATTTCGAGGCGCAGGACTTCCACCAATGCAGGGTGAGTCGCCCCATGTTGTTGGCGCTGGTGGCCAGCCCCATCGTGCTCTTCGTCCTGCAGTCCGCGTTCTTCCAAGGGCCCGGCAAACGACTGTTCCGTGACAGGAAACGAGTCGCCCTCGTGAGTCTGGTGCTCTCGTCGCTCCTGCTGGCGACGGGGATGGGGATTGCCCGCGATGTGTTCGTCCTCCCCAACCTCTGCGAGCGGTCCGTGCAAATAATCTCCTCAGGCGCCTACTGACCCAGCCAGGTGCCTCCCACCGTGGACCTGCGCTCCCTTCCGCTGAGCTACCTGGCCGGCGTCGCCATCCTGGTGGCCACGGCCGGAGGAGGCTTCGTGCTGGTCCGCGACGCCGACGTGCTGGCCCTGCGCCTTCCAACGAAGGTCCTGGCGCCCACGAAGCGAGCGCCCGAGACGCCACGGGACGCGGTGGAGCATTTCCAATGCAATCGGTGCCACGTGGTGCCTGGCATTGAACCGGCGTCTGCGCCGCTGAGCGAGAACTGCGTGAGCTGCCACCAGGCCATCACCGCCGGGCGGCTGGACCCCTGGTACAAGGCTGCAGAAGTCCAGCGGTGGAAGGAGCACCTCACGCACCTGATGAGGACCCCAGACCTCGGCTCATTGGGCCAACGGGTCAAACGGAGCTGGCTCATCGCCTGGCTCCAGGCGCCGCACATGGTGAGGCCGCTCTACGGCGCCACCATGCCCCGAATGAAGATTGGCCCGAAGGACGCCGAGCGCATCGCCGACTTCCTCGCGGTGACCGAGGAGGAGTCCGAAGAGCCCCCGCGCGGTGACGCGGCGGTGGGCCGGGCGCTCTACGAAAAGAACGCGTGCGCGAGCTGTCACTACCGTGGTGACGCCCCGCTCGCGGCCCTGCGCTACGGAGCGCCGGAGTTCCGCGCCCCCTCGGCCCGGAGGCGAGCCCCGGACCTCCGGTATGTGCGCAGCCGCATGTCACTCGCGCAGCTGCGGAGCTGGCTGCGCGCGCCCCACAGCATCCTCTCCGACACGGAGATGCCCACCTTCCCGTTCACCCCGCAGCAGGTCGAAGACCTGGCGGCCTTCCTGCGCGAGCCCGTGCCGGAGGTGGCGGCCGGGCCTCGGCCCCCGTACAAGCCCCGCCTGCTCGAGCGCGCGGTGCACTATCCAGAAGTCGCGCGGAAGCTCACGCGCCACCTCTGCTACCACTGTCACTCCGACAGCAGGAGGGCCGGAGACCAGGGGCCGGGCAACTCCGGTGGCTTTGGCTATGACGGCGTCTCGCTCGACCTGGCCACGCGAGCAGGCATCCTCCGTGGCATCAAACGGGACGGTCAGTTCCGAGGGCTCCCGGACCGGATGGAGGATGGCACGCCCCGGCTGGTGGCCAGCCTGGTCGCCCGCCACGCGGAGCTGGACGGGCACGCCCATCCGTCCGTGACGGGCATGCCCCTGGGCTTCCCGCCCCTCCCGGATGAGGACATCGATTTGATCTTCACGTGGATAGAACAAGGCGCGCCCGAATAGGTGCGTTGCGCCCACCTGGAAGCGGGGAGAAGCGCGCAAGGCCCAGACGGGCCTTGCGCGCACGCCTCAGGCCGAGCGCCGCTGCTCCGAGGCCGCGTCCAGCGGAAGGGTGATGGTGAAGCAGGTCCCCTCCTCGGCGGAGCTCGTCACGGTGGCCTTGCCTCCATGCGCTTCGGCGATGCCCCTCACGAGGGGCAGTCCGAGCCCCCAGCCCTTCTCGGCGCTCTCCGTCGCGGACCTCGTGCGGTGAAACGGCTCGAAGATGGTCTGCAATTCACCCGCGGCGATGGGGGCGCCCTGGTTGCGCACCTGGAGCACCACGTGGTGCTCGTTCCGGTCGAGCACGACTTCAACCGGGGTGCCCGGCGCGCCGTACTTCGCCGCGTTGGAGGACAGGTTCTCCACGATGCGGCGCAGCGCGAGCGGATCCGCCTCCATCTTGAACATGCCCTCCGCCTTCAGGACGAAGCGCTCCGGATAGACGGCCGAGAGTTCGTCCAGGGCCTGAGCAGTGATGGTGTGGAAGTCACACGCCCCCAGCTCCAGCGCCACCCGCTTTCCGGCCTTGATGCGGCTTGCGTCCAGCAGGTTCTGAATCATGCGCTCCGCGCGGTCCAGGCTCCCGCTCACCCGCGCCACGGAGGTCTGGACGCTCGGGAGGTCCGCATGGCGCCGCCCCAGCATCTGCACGCCCATCTTCGCCGCCGTCAGGGGCGTGCGGAGGTCATGGGTGAGCGCCGCGACGAACGTGTCCCGGAGGTTCTGCTCGACCTTCAGCTTCTGGAGCTGATTGCGAAGGTTGATTTCCGTCATGATGGACGCCGTCAACTCCTGCATCACCGTGAGGTCCTGTGAGCTCCACTCGCGCACCTGGGGCTGGATGCAGCAGAAGGTGCCCAGCACGTGCCCATCCGGGTTGATCAACGGGAGCACGATGAGGGCGACGATTCCCCAGGGCCCCGTCGACGGGTGGAACTTCAGGAACGGGTCAGCGGGCGCGTTCGAGGAGATGATGGGCTCTCCCTCGAGTGTGTAGCGGCACAGCGAAGCGTCAATCGGGAGCTGCCGGCTCTCTCGGAAGGGCGAGGGCAGACCGAAGTCCGCCTTGAAGAACTGCCGGTCCGCGTCCACCAGGGACATGATGGTCAGGGGGACGTCAAGGAGCTGCGCCGCCAGGCGAGCGAGCCGATCAAAGGCGTCTTCCTGCGGCGTGTCCATCAACCCGGTCTCCCGGATTGCGTGCAACCGGTTCGGGTCCGTGAGGCGGCGGTTGCACCGCTGCGTCCGCGCGAGCGAGGACGCGTCCAGTTCACCGAGAAATTTCATGAGGTGATTCTAGGTCGATGCGCGGGCGGTGGAGCGCCCGAATCCGGGGCACGCTCGCTCGTCCGTTCACCAGCCTACTTGTAACGCGGGTGACCTACGCCGGGGGCTTGCTCCCGGCATCCGCTCGCCGCGTCGTGGGCGCGCCACCCATGCTGCTGAACGTGCGGGGCGGTGTGCCTTCCGCCCCGCACACCGCGGCGCCTAGCGCTGGTGCCGGGCGATGAGCGCGTTCGCCGCTTCCGGATTGCGCTTGCACTCGAGCAGGGCGCTGAGCATCAGCGGCGCGACAATGGTGGCATCCGACTCGATGACGAACATCGGCGTCGTCTCAGTCAGCTTGTCCCAGGTGATCTTCTCATTGGGCGTCGCGCCCGAGTACGAGCCGTAGGACGTCGTCGAGTCGCTGATCTGGCAGAAGTAGGCCCACGGCTTCACCGGCTTCTGCAGGTCGTACTTGATCGACGGAACGACGCAGATGGGGAAGTCACCGGCGATGCCGCCGCCAATCTGGAAGAAGCCGACGCCCCGGCCCTCGGACAGCTCCTCGTAGCGGTCGTAGAAGTCAGCCATGTACTCAATGCCAGACTTGACGATGCTCGCGTTGCAGTCGCCCGCCTTCACGTAGGACGCGAAGATGTTGCCGAACGTCGAATCCTCATAGCCAGGGACGACGATGGGCAGACGGCGACGCGCGGCCTCCAGCAGCCAGCAGGCCTCCGGGTCACCCTCATACACAGAGGGGTCGAGCGCCTGGATGAACTCGTAGAAGTACTCGTGCCAGAAGCGGCGCTCGCCCTTCTCGGTCGCGCCCTTCCACATCGGGACGACAATCTTCTCCACCGCGCGGAACGCCTCATCCTCGGGGATGCTCGTGTCGGTGACCCGGCGCATCCGCTGCTCGAGGATTCGCGTGTCGTCCTGCTTGGTGAAGTAGCGGTACTCAGGGAAGTCCTTGTACGCCGTGTGCGCGACGAGCCGGAAGAGCGACTCCTCGAGGTTGGCGCCCGTCACCGACAGGCCATGAATCAGCCCCGCCCGGATGGCCGGTGCCAGCGTGATGCCGAGCTGCGCCGACGACATCGCGCCCGCGACGCTCCAGAACATCCGGCCACCATTCGACACGTGCTCCCAGTAGGACAGGAGCGCATCGCGCGTCGCGCGCGCGTTGAAGTTCTTGTAGTTCGAGAGGACGAACTCGAGAACGGGAAGTTCGGACGAGGACATGTAGGCCTCCAGCAACAACGTGGTGAAGGCTCGGGAGGCGCACGCCTGACAAAGCCACCCGAGGACACCCTACGGTCGCAACGAGATGTCGCGGCCGCCATCGGAGCGTCAAGTGGCTCCGGGCTAGCTAACACAGGAGGACCGCGAGTCGCCACCGCGTTCCACGCTCCCCTGGTTGGCCCCCAACAGTGCCGCCCGCCTCAGATGCGCTGAACCACCCGCAGCGCGAAGCGCACGAAGCGCGCGTCCAGCGGCTCCTGGAGCATGAGGCGCTGCCACACCAGGCCGGAGAGCACGTTGACCACGAGCTCCCGGTCTGCGGGCCGGCGGTCGGCGAGGCACGCCCGGAGCTCGTCACCTCGGGGGCGCACCAGTTGGGCGATGAGCCGCCGGTGGAGGTCCTCGTCGAATTGCGCCTCCGCCATCAGCGCCCGCAGCACGGGCGCCGCCTCCGCGGCCCCCCGGCAGAGCTCCACCAGCGTCGAGGACAGGGACGGCTTGCGCCGGCTCATGCGGGGCGCCTGACTCACCCACTCGGAGAACGCGTCGAGCACCAGCGCCCCCTTCCCCGGCCACCAGCGGTAGAGGGTCTGCTTCCCGGCCCCCGCGCGCTTCGCCACGTCGGCGGTCGTCACCGCCGCATAGCCCTTCTCCAGCACCAGCTCCTGCGCCGCCGTGAGAATGGCCACGCGCACGTTTTCGTCCCTGGGTCGTCCTGTCCGCATCACACGCCTTTACGAGACCTCGGGTCTCGGAAACAACCCATTTACGAGACTACTGGTTCCGAAATCGCGTAACGCAGTGCGCACCTGCGTAACCCACGCGCGTTGACGGGGAAGAGGGCGCTGTGTACGAGTGCGAGCGACCATGGCTAAACAATCAGGTTTGCTGCGCCGTCTTGGGGATGTGGCGCTGAACGAGGTGAGCGAGCGCTTCGGCAGCCCGTCACCGACGCCTTCCTCCGGAGACACGCGCTTCACGCCGCCGACGCCCGCCGCGTCGAAGGACGAGGAATCACTCGAAGGCTGGGGCTTCGCCGACACCCGCTTCGTGGTGAAGCCCGACGGGAGCACCGTCCTCACGGGCACCCGCTACAACATCAGCAATGTCGCGCTGCCGGACCTGATGCCGTGGTTCGCTGGCAAGCTGGCCTCGCCGCTGGGGTACGACAACCGCAACGAGCCGCACTACCCGCCCGAGATTCCCGCGGCGAAGAAGAACGACAAGCTTGTCGCGGCGCTGCGCGAGTTCCTGAAGGAAGAGCAGCTCACCGAAGACCCCAAGCAGCGCCTGCGCCGCGGCCACGGACACACGGGCGGTGAAATCTGGGCCATTCGCTACGGGAAGCTGGACCGGGTGCCCGACCTCGTCGCCTTCCCGCGCGGGCACGATGAGGTGGTGCGGCTGGTGGAGGTCGCCACCCAGCACGGCGCCTGTGTCATCCCCTTCGGCGGCGGCACCAACGTGACGGAGGCGCTGCGCATCCCGCTCTCCGAGGGGCGCCTGGTCATCGCCGTCGACATGCGGCAGATGAACCGGATTCTGTGGGTGGACCCCGTCAACCGCATGGCCTGCATCGAGGCGGGCGCCACGGGCCGCCACCTGATGGAGGAGCTCGCGAAGTTCGGCTTCACCATGGGCCACGAGCCGGACAGCCTGGAGTTCTCCACGCTCGGCGGGTGGATTGCCACGAACGCCAGCGGCATGAAGAAGAACCGCTACGGCAACATCGAGGACCTGGTGCTCGACATGCAGGTCGTCACGCCCCAGGGCATCGTGGAGCGCCCGCGACAGGCCCCCCGGGAGAGCGTGGGCGTCAACCCGCGCCAGTACATGTTCGGCAGCGAGGGCAACTTCGGCATCGTCACCACGGCGGTGGTGAAGCTGTTCCCCCTCCCCGAAGTCCAGCGCTATGGCTCGGTCATCTTCCCCGACCTCGAAACGGGCCTCTCGTTCCTCTACGCGCTCCAGCAGTCGGGCGCGGTGCCGGCCAGCGTGCGGGTGATGGACAACACCCAGTTCCACTTCGGCCAGGCGCTCAAGCCGGCCAAGCACGGGCTGGCCGCGAAGGTGAAGAGCGAGGTCGAGAAGGCCGTGGTGACGAAGCTCAAGGGCTTCGACCCGTACAAGCTCGCCGTGGCCACCCTCGTCTTCGAGGGCTCGCGCGAGGAGGTCGCCTTCCAGGAGAAGACGGTGTACCGCATCGCCTCGGAGCACGGTGGAATGAAGGGCGGCGGCGCCAACGGTGAGCGCGGCTACCAGCTGACCTTCGGCATCGCGTACATCCGGGACCTCACCTTCGAGCACTGGGCCATCGCCGAGAGCTTCGAGACGAGCGTGCCGTGGAGCCGGGCCATGGACCTCTACGAGCGCGTGCAGCGCCGCGTGGAGAAGGAGCACGCCGCGCTGGGCCTGCCGGGCAAGGTCTTCTTCACCGGCCGCTTCACGCAAGTCTACCAGACAGGCGTGGTCATCTATTTCTACCTGGGCTTCTACGCGCGCGGCGTCAGCGACCCGGTGGGCGCGTACGCGGCGCTCGAGCACGCGGCGCGCGAGGAGATTCTGGCCGCTGGCGGCTCGCTGTCGCATCACCACGGCGTCGGGAAGATTCGCCGCGGCTTCCTGCCCCAGGTGTTCTCGGAGGCCGCGCTGACCCTCAACCGCAAGGTGAAGGCCGCCATCGACCCCGACAACGTCTTCGGCGCGTCGAACTGCGGAGTCAACGGTCCGGTGGCGCTGACTCCGGACGAGGAGGCGCACTGATGTCCCGCCACGTCTTTCTCACGGGCGTCACTGGCTTCGTCGGCAAGGTGGTGCTGGAGGCGCTGCTCGCGCAGGGCGTCGAGCGCGTCACGGTGCTGGTCCGCGAGTCGAAGGACCGCCAGGGCCGCGTTCATTCGGCCGCGGAGCGCTTCGCGAAGGTGGCGCGGGCCGAGTGCTTCTCGCGCCTCCAGGCCGGCTGGACGGAGCGCGTCGCGGTGGTGAGCGGCGACCTCGAGCAGCCCGCCTGTGGCCTGGCTCCCGCCGACGCGGACGCCGTGCGCCAGCACGTCACGCACGTCGTGCACTGCGCCGCCAGCGTGGAGTTCGACCTGCCGCTGGCGCAGGCGACCTCCGCCAACATCCGGAGCGCGCTGTCGGTGCTGGAGCTCGCGCGCGCGTGCCCCAACGTGGTGGGCATGGTCGACGTGTCGACGGCCTACGTCAGCGTGTGGCGGCCCGGCCCCATTGAAGAGAAGCTGGCGCACCTGCCGAAGCCCGCCGCGGAACTCTACGAGGCCTTCCAGGTGGCGAAGGGCGACGGCCGCGAGTGGCTGGAGCTCACCGGCCACCCCAACACGTACACGCTCACCAAGAGCGTCGCCGAGCACCTCATCTGCGAACGGCGCGGCCACGTGCCCGTCGTCATCGTGCGCCCCAGCATCGTCTCGGCGGCCCACCGCGCGCCCTTCCCGGCCTGGCTCGACAGCCCGGCGGCGCTCGCGGGCTGCCTGCTGTACAGCGGCCTGGGCGTGGTGCGCGCGTTCAACGCCGACCCGTCGGTGCGCCTGGACGTGGTGCCGGTGGACGTGGTCGCCAGTGAAGTCGTTCGGTCGGTGTTCGGCCCCATGCCGGAGCCCGGCCAGGCCGTCCCCATCGTTCACGCCACCATGGGTGTGCAGCGGGCGCTGCGCATCGACATGGCCGCGGCGTCGACCATCGAGTGGTTCAAGCACCGCCCCGGCGTGGTGAAGGCGCCCGACATGTTCGTCGGCCGCAAGGACCACGGCTTCGACGCGGTCGACCTGATGCGCCGGGAGCTGCCGGTGCAATTGCAGAAGGCGGCGCTCGCGCTGCTGGGCCAGGCCAAGGCCCACCGCCGGCTGGTGCGCGCCGACGAGAAGGTGCAGTACCTCAACGAGGGCTTCGCGTACTTCACGCACCACACCTTCGACTTCGTGCGCGGCACCCCGCTGGAGGTCCCCGGCTTCGAGCCTGTCGAGTACGTGCGCGTGGTGAACGAGGGCATGTACCGCCACCTGCTCTCTCGCGATGAGAGCCAGGTGTCCTTCGCCGGGCCGAAGCACGACGACGCGCGCGGCGACCGGACCTGGGTCCAGGAGCGCGGCGTGGGCAACACCACCCACAAGGTGTTTGGCTATGCGCTGCGCAAGACGTTCCGCCACTGCACCAGCGACGTGACGTTCGACCGGCCTTCGTTCGAGCGCGCGATGGCGCAGGTACCCCCGGGCACGCTGGTGGTGCTGGCGCCCACCCACCGCAGCTACTTCGACTTCCTGCTGACCAGCTACCTGTGCTTCCAGCACCCGGAGCTGGGCATCTCGATGCCACACATCGCCGCCGCGGAGGAGTTCGGCCGCATCCCCGTGGTGGGTCCGATTCTCAAGGACTCGCAGGCCTTCTTCATCAAGCGCGGCGTGGGCCGCGAGGTGCCGGAGCTGGGCGAGGAGCTGCGCCGGCTCACCGAGAAGAACGCCTCGCTCATGTTCTTCGTCGAGGGTCAGCGCAGCCGCGCGCGGCTGATGCTGCCGCCCAAGCGCGGGCTGTTGCGCGCGCTGCAGAACACGAAGCGCCAGTTCGTCGTGTTGCCCGTCGCCATCTCCTATGACCGGCTGCCGGAGGAGGCGTCCCTGTCGGAGGAGCTGTCCGGCAAGCCGCGCCCGAAGATGACGCTCACCGGCGTGCTGTCGTGGCTCGCGAAGCTGACGCGTGGCCAGGTGCAGCTGGGTCGTGTGCATCTGTCGTGTGGCGCGCCGCTGGCGCTCAACCCGGACACCGACGTCCGCGCGCTGAGCCATACGCTCATGGCCGAGCTGCAGCGCCACACCACGGTGAGCAGCTTCCACCTGCGCACGTTCCTCGCCGAGCACCCCATCGCGGGCGTGGACGAAGCGTGGCTGCGTGAGGCCATCGAGCGCCGCGGAGGGCGTGTGCTCGCCAGCGACCTGCCAGTCCCCAGCCCCCTGTCTCCGGCGCTGGCGCACTCGCTCCGGAACCAGTGGCAGCACTGGTTCGCCGGTGACGTGCTGGCCCGGCAGCCGGGCAACCCCGCGCTGGAGGACCACTTGTCGCGCTACCGCTGGTGCGCCACGCCCCTGGCCGAGCTGAGCGACGCGCGCGTCGACGCCGTGGTGAAGGCGCTCTTCGAGCCCGTGGTGCGCGACTACCAGGAGGCGGCGAAGGTGCGCGCGCCCGACGAGCTGAAGGCCGTGGCGGTGGCGCACCGGCCGCACCTCGATGGCGTGGTGCAGGCGCTGGTGTCGCGCGACATCGTGAAGCCCGCGGGTGACGACTTCGAGTGGGGTCCGAACGCGGCGGAGCTCGCGCGGTTCCATGAAGCATGCGCCTGGCGCGGGGTTCAGCCGTGAAGACACTCGTGACGGGAGCCAGCGGGTTCCTCGGACGCAACCTCCTGGAGACGCTGGGCGACGACGCGGTGGCGCTGGTTCGCTCGCCGCTGCCGGGTCCGGTGGCCCAGGTGTCGGGCACGCCGTTGGACCCTGACGCGTGGCTGCCGCACGCGCGGGGCGTGAAGGTGCTGATTCACTCCGCGGGAATGGTCCACCACAGCCGGCAGCACGCCGACGAGATGGTGCGCTTCAACATCGACAGCGCGCTGGCCATGGTGCGCGCCGCGAAGGCGCTCGACGCACGGTTGGTGCTGGTGTCGACCTCAGGCACGGTGGGCTGCTTCTCCCATCCGACCATCGAGGCCGATGAGCATTCCCTCTACGCCGAGGCGCTCGTGGGCCGGTGGCCCTACTACCTGTCGAAGATTCGCGCAGAACAGCAGTCGCGGAAGCTGGCGAAGCAGCTCGGCGTGGAGCTGACGGTGGTGCGGCCTCCGGTGCTCCTCGGCCCCGGGGACACCTTGGGCCGCTCGACGACCAACGTGGCCCGCGTGCTGAACGGCCGCCTCCCCTTCATTCCCACGGGTGGCATCGCCTTCACCGACGTGCGGGACGTGGCGCGGGCGCTCGCGGTGCTGGCCAAGAAGGCCGACTGGCGGGACACGTACCACCTGCCCGGCACCACCCTGCCCCTGCGCACCTTCTTCGAGCGCGTGGGCGAGGTCGCCGGCATCCGGGTGAATCGTCCCGGCGTACCGACGCTCGTCGTCGACGGGCTCGCGAAGCTCGGCTCCCACGTGCCGCTCAAGAAGCTGCCAGACCCCGTGGTGCTGGAGATGTCGACGTGCCACTGGGGCTTCAAGACAATCTGGAGCCACGAGGAGCTCGACTACCGGCCGCGGAGCCACCGGCAGACGCTGAGCGACACGGTGGCGTGGCTCCGCGAGGCGCAGGCGAGACAGACGCCTCTGACGGGATGATGCACGCATTACCTTTAAAACGCGCAAAACTTGCGTGCTATCTTCCGCCGCCATGCGCACTTCCCTCAGCTTCGCGTCCCTCCTCGTCGCTTCTTCCCTCACCGCGGGCTGTCTCGGTCCCGAGACGGACACTGACACGGAGGCGGTCCAGGCCATCGAGCAGCAGGCGACGGACCCCTTGTTCCGCGTCCACAACATCGTCGAGGCCGTGCTCCCGGCCGGCAACTACGACGGTGTCGCTGGCAACGAGTGCATCGCGCTCGTGAACCCCGAGCACCGCCTCCGCAAGATCATCATCGTCGAGACGGCCGGCGCCAATGGCGCTTGCGCGCTCAACGCCTACAGCGCGGGCAGCGCCCTCAGCTTCACCTGGGGAGACACCTCCGTCTACCAGGGCCCGGCCGGCATCGCCTCCATCCGCGCCGCGCTCTCCGACAATGACGGCGCCGTGCACCGCCTCACCGGCACGCTCACCTCCGAGGCCACCACCCTGGCCCACCTGCAGTCGTTCCTCACGCAGACCTACGCCCAGCAGGCCAGCCAGCTCGCCACGTTCACCGAGGAGCGCGTCCACTCCCGCTACGATTTCGAAGGGCAGGAGCAGGTCTACGCCGAGGCCGCGTACCAGGCCGTCCGCGTCACCCAGCCCTGTGAGAACCCCGGCTACCCGAGCCTCAACGCCCGCGTCCACAACGGCTTCGTCTACGGCTACATGGCCACCAACACAGGCAGCTGCCACAGCGGCTGGTTCACCAAGCGCCACGTCTACAACCGCAACTGGCAGCTCGTCGAGTTCTACGAGTACTCGGAGTAGGTGAGACGACCATGGATTGGCCTCTCGCGAAGCTGTCCAGCGAGAGGCCATCCATGAGCCCGCTGTCCTGACCGCGCGGTGCAAGGCGACGCCCGACTCCGCCGCGGCCTCGTCATCGGCCGAGGGCCCGCTCGATGACGTCCACGCCCTCATCCAGTTCGCGCGAGGCTCGGCAGGCCTGGCGCATCCTCGCCACCGCGGCGAGGAGGTCGTCGCGCCCCAGCAAGGCATCCACCCGCTCGGTGATGACGCGGGCGTCCTTCGTGCGGAGGTCGCCTCGGAGCCCGAGGTTGTGGTGCACCAGCCGCGCCGTCAGCCCAGGCTGGTCCGCGCCATAGGGGAACAGGAGCATGGGGACGCCGAAATACAGGGCCTCCCGCACGGAGCCGATGCCGCCGTGATTCAGGAACAACCGCGCCCGCGGGAGGACTTCCAGTTGGGGCACCGAGGCCTCCACCCGGATGGACGGCGGCACCGCCAGGCCGCGGAGCTGCTCGGCCAGGGCGCCGCAGCTCACGATGAGCTGCCACCCCGCGCGCCGCCGGAAGGACTCCATGACAGCGGTGTAGAAGCGCAGCGCGGCCGGCTGGTCCTCTCCGAACGTCCCCAACGAGCAGTACGCCAGCGGGCTGGACGCGTCGTAGCCGCGCCAATCGAAGGTGCCCTCGTTGCGTGAGGGCTCCACGCAGGTGCCCAGATAGTGCCGGCGGGGAAGCGTTCGCAGCGGTTCGAAGTCCAGGGCCCGGGGGCCAATCACCAGCTCCTCCACTTCCGGCCGGTAGCCGAAGTCGCCCCATCGCACGCGGAGACCCGCGCGCCGCATCCGCCGGAGCGCGCGGTGGCCCGCCCAGCGGACTCCATGGTCATACAGGCCCCGGAGCCAGGGGATTCTCGACTGGAGCGTCCACGTCACGAGGTTGCGAGCACGGCCGAGGTGGCCATTGGCAGCGGGAATGGCCGGAGAGTGCACGGACGGATAGTCCAGCGAGAACGAGGCCGCATACGTCGGGCTGAGGCTGAGGTACGGCAGCCCGCGCTCGTGCGCGCCCGCGGCCACATCCCACACCACCGGATCCACCAGCACCCCATCAAGCCCATCCGCGTCCACCCATGCGTCGAACGCCGCCGCGAGGTGCTCGTGGTAACGCGCGCGCAGGTGCAGGAAACGGATACCCGGGACACGCGTCGCCCAGCTCGCGGTGACGCGGAGTGACTGGCGGTAGCGGCTGCACTCGAAGCCCTGCCGCGACACGTGCGCCGCGAAGGGCTCCGGCACGAAGTAGCGGACGCGGTGCCCCCGGCGCACCAGCGCCCTCGCCAGCGCGAAGGTCGCGTTGAGGCCGCCGTATTCGGGCAGCATGTAGATTCCGACCGTGGACATCTGAACTCCCCCAGGTGTATCGCACACCCGCCACGACCTCGATGGGAGCACGGCCAGACGCCGTGAGAAGACTCAGCCCGCGGCCGCGAAGCTGCCGTGAAACGTCACGGGGATGGCCTGGTCGAAGTGAACGGTCGCCAGCGGACCGTCTTCGAGCTGCTCGCCGTCGAGCACCGCGACGTAGGAATGATCGGCCTTCGAGTCGAACACGAGGTCGAGCACGAAGGTGGCGTCCTGTGACGCTTCGCGCGGCACGAGCACGGGCTCGCTCGGCACATGCCCGGCCGGGAGTACCCACTCGGCGCTCCTGCCACGGTCGAGGTCGATGCGCGTCACCCCCTGGATGCTCCGGCCCGCGACGTTCCGCTCGGTTTGCGCGAACACCGTGGCATGCCGCGCGCCGTGCAGTCGCGGATGCACCTGAGGAAAGTCGCAGGGCACATCGAAGAGCCTCGTCTCACGCACCTTGCCGGACCGCAGGTCGAGCTGCACACGCGTCAGCAACGGGAGGGGCCCGGTCGATTCCATTTCTCCAATCTCCCCGAGCGAGAACTCGGGGTAGCGGCAGAAGTCGACACAGGGACCGTCCACCTCCTCGAAGGCGTTCGAGAAATGCCAGAGCCAGAAAGGGTCGAGCTCGAACGTCCGGGGGGAATGGATGGCATCGAGCGGGACGACGATGAGCCGCGCCCCGAGCTCAGGCCGCCACTGAAAGAGCCGGGTGACATCCCCCAGGCCGACCATGGCGCGCAGGAGCTTCAGCCGCACGGGCCCCACGAACAGGATGAGGTGCCGCTCCGTCGCCATGAAGTCATGCACCATGCTCTGCCAGGGCGCCTCCACGGTGCCGAGCTTCGACGGCTCCCCGTCGTCCGGCAGCGCGTACAGGTCGATGTTCATCTTCCGGCCATACCGCACCCCGAAGTTGAACGTCGTTCGCAGCGAGGCGACACGATGAGGATGCGCGGAGAAGGCCCCCGTCACCACGCCCAGTCCCGTGGCGTCGAGCGTCTCCAGCGTCGTGGGGCTCATCTCTTGAAGCAGGCCGTTCTCCATCAGCGCGAAGAGCCGGTTCTTCCACAGAAACGTCGAGGTGTTGCCCGTGGTCTTCGCCACGTCTTTTCTCGCCGCCCGCATCCGGTCAAGCCACGACGCGGACGACGTGTAGAGAAACCGCCCCGCTTGCTCCTCCGCACGGAAGCCGGCGCTCTCGACGATGCGGCTCGCGCCCTGCGCGCCACCGCCGTCGAAGCGCACCGCCGTCACGGCGCCATCCGCCTCGAACGCATGCGCGATTCGCGTGCCAAAGCGCTCGAAGAGGCCCGGTCCGGCGCGGAACAACGTCCCTCGGAGGGACTCGGGGAGCCGGCCTTCGACCCGCAGCGGCTCGAAGCCATGGGGGCGGGAGAGGGACCGCAACAATGGGCTCACGGCATTCGCGCTGCGCATCCGCTGCTCCTGGAGCGATGGAATCTGCGTCGAGAAAAGTAAGTGACTCTCACTTACTTTGCAACAGACACCACTCCATCTACCCTGGCGCCACGCATGGCCACGAAGACGCGAGCACGCCCGTACCACCACGGGGACCTCAAGCACGCCCTGCTGGAAGCCAGCATCGGACTCATTCGCGAGGAAGGCGTCGACGCGCTCACCGTCGCCGAAGTCGGACGCCGCGTGGGGGTGTCTTCCGCCGCGCCCTACAAGCACTTCGCGGACCGCTTGTCCCTGTTGCGCGCGCTCGCGACGGAGGGGAACCGGCGGCTCAACCAGGCCCTCATCACCGCGACGGAAGGGTCAAAGGACCCGCACGAGGCCTTCCGGCGCTCAGGGGTCGCCTACATCCGATGGGCGGCCGAAAACCCGGCCCTGTATCGCATTGCGACGGACCCGGCGTACATCGACTACGCGGGCCCGCATCCGGACGAGGAAGTCCCCGAGTTGCTCAAGGGCACCCTGGACACGTTCTGGTCGGAGCTGTCGGAGCGCGTCCGGTCCGGGAGCGCGCTCCCCACCTCGCATCCGCTGATGGAGCAATTGCGAGGTCGCGCGCTCGCACAGGGCGTGGCGAACATGTTCGTCAGCGGCGTCTTCGCATCGCTCGGAATCGCCGCCTCCGACGCGGAGCGGCTTGCCCGCGCCGTCATCGGTGAGGACGTCCCGGCCACGACAACCCGCAAGGGCAAGACTTCGCGCACGCGCTGAGCATCGGAGGTGCTGAGCGCACGGTGCCCCCGGGAGAAGCCAGCGCCATGAGCGGCGCCCCGTGGCGGCGGGGCCTGGAATACGTACTGGCCCGTAGCTTTCGGAGAATCGTGAGTGAGTCCGGGCACTTGGCGCCGCGGTGGTGCACCCACCCGCCCCGCCTGCCGCCCGGAGCCACGCCCCGCATGGGAGCCAGCCTGGCGCTGGCGGCCGTGACGCGCCCACCCAGAACGTTGGTAAGACTCCCAACCTGCTGGGGCGCGCCTAGGAAACTCCCAGATTGCGCTGAAATCAACTATACGCGCTCCGTACAAATTTCGCGGCACACGAGCGACTCGGTCGGCGAGGTCAGGCCCCCGGGACGGCTCTGGAGGATTGGATGGAGTTGTCGAGTCTCGAGTCGAGTTTCTGGGCAATCGCACCGGGCGTGGTCGGCGCCGTGGGGCTGCTCTTCGCTGCGTTCTTCTACTTCCGCGTCAAGTCGCTCCCGGAGGGTGACGCGACGATGAACCGCATCGCGGGCTACATCCGCGAAGGCGCGATGGCGTTCCTCGTCCGCGAATACCAGGTGCTCGCCGCGTACTGCGCGGCCGTCGCGGTGCTCATCGGCCTGGCGCTGGGGCCGCTCGCCAGCGGGAGCTTCGTGCTGGGCGCGTTCCTCTCGCTGCTGGCGGGCTACATCGGCATGAAGGCGGCGACGTACGCGAACGTGCGCACCGCGCAGGCCGCGCGCACCGGCTCCAAGCCGAACGCGCTGCTGGTCGCGCTCGACGGTGGCGCGGTCATGGGCCTCGCCGTCGCCGGCCTGGGCCTCATCGGCATGGGTGGCATCTACTACGCCTTCCAGGGGCATGCGCAGCTCTCCCCCGTCCTCCACTCCTTCGCCGTGGGCGCCAGCTCCATCGCGCTCTTCGCCCGCGTGGGCGGCGGCATCTACACCAAGGCCGCTGACGTCGGCTCCGACATCGCCGGCAAGGTCATTGAGAACATCCCCGAGGACGACCCGCGCAACCCGGGCGTCATCGCCGACAACGTGGGCGACAACGTGGGTGACGTGGCCGGCATGGGCGCGGACATCTACGAGTCCATGGTGGCCGCGATTGTCGCCGCCATGGCCATCGCGTTGACCGCCAGCGCCGCGGACCTCTCCCGCCTCGTGGTGGACCCGTCCGCGACCGGTAGCGCGAAGGTGGCGGGCGTGGTGCTCCCGCTGGTGCTGTCCGCCGTGGGCCTGGTGGTCAGCCTGCTGAGCATCTTCATCGCGCGCGCGCTCAAGCACATGAACCCCGCGCAGGTGCTGCGCAGCGCCCTCATCCTGCCCCCGGTCATCCTGGTGGGACTTTCCTTCGTGATGATGCAGGTGTTCGGCCTGTCCCAGGCCATCACGGTGGCGCTGGCCGCGGGCGCCTTCGGCGGCGCCATCATCGGCCTCGTCACGGACTACTACACGTCGTCCACGCCGGTGCAGCGCATCGCGGAGGCCTCCGTCACGGGCGCCGGCACCAACCTCATCCGCGGCCTCGCCGTCGGCATGGAGAGCGTGGGCATCCCGATGGCCACCATCGCCCTGGTGGCCTACATCGCCGACCAGGCGCTCGGCCTGTACGGCATCGCGCTGTCGGCCGTGGGCATGCTGGGCGGCACCGCCGTGGTGATGACCGTGGACGCCTACGGCCCCATCTCCGACAACGCCGGCGGCATCTCAGAGATGTCCGGCCTGGGCCCCGAGGTCCGCGCCATCACCGACGAGCTGGACGCGGTGGGCAACACCACGGCGGCCATCGGCAAGGGCTTCGCCATCGGCTCGGCGACGCTCACCGTCATCGCGCTCTTCTCCGCCTTCAACCTCGAGGTCAACCACACGCGCATCGCCGCCGGCCTGCCGGAGATGAGCCTGCAGTTGACCAACCCGAACGTCATCGTCGGCATGCTGCTGGGCTCCATCCTCCCGTTCCTGGTGGGCGCCTCCACGATGCTCGCCGTGGGCCGCGCGGCCGGCGCCATCGTCGAGGAGATTGGCCGTCAGTTCCGCGAGATTCCGGGGCTGATGGAGCTCAAGGCGGACCCGGACCCCAAGAAGATCGTCGACATCGCGACCAAGAGCGCCCTGCGCGAGATGATCTTCCCGGGCATCGTCGCCATCGTCGCCCCGCCCCTGGTGGGCTACCTGCTGGGCCCCGGTGCGCTGGCGGGGCTGCTGGCCGGCGCGCTCGTCGTCGGCGCCACGATGGCGCTCTACATGGCCAACGCGGGTGGCGCGTGGGACAACGCCAAGAAGTTCATCGAGAAGGGCAAGCTCCCGGGCCACGCGAAGGGCTCGGCCGTCCACAAGGCCGCCGTTGTCGGTGACATGGTCGGTGACCCGTTCAAGGACACCTCCGGTCCTGGCGTGGCCATCCTCATCAAGGTCATGAGCGTCGTGTCCCTGCTCGTGGCCTCGCTCATCGCGCTGCGGTAGTCGCACCGGTGCGGCGCCTCGGATGCCGAGGCGCCGCGCCACCCCTGGCAGCTCGCACCGCGCGGCCCCATGAGCCGCGCGGTGCTCTGGAGCGCCAGCGGCCTGTCGTGCGCGTGTTCGCCCCCGTGCCTTCGGCAGAGCGGGTGGCGCGGCTCCGTTGTTCTGCTGTCAGAGAGGTGACCCATGTTCCTGGAGCTCTCCCAGCAGCAGATCCACGTCCTCCACGCATGCCTGTCTGAGAGCATCGCGGAGTTGCATGACGAGGTCCTTCACACCGACGCGCGCGACCTGCGCGAAGCACTGAAGCGCAAGCTCGACCAACTGCAGGGCATCCAGCAGCGGGTGGAAGCCTTGATGCAAGCCCGGGAAGGGGCATCCCCCTCCTGAATCGCCAGCGTGTTGCCCACGATGCGCGCGGTGCAGGGCGGCAAGTCAGTGACGGTGGTGAACCGTGCCGCGCCTTCCTCGTGGGGGCTCTCCGACATACCGCCGGAATACGCGGCGGAACGCCGCGGCGTCGGCATACCCGACCCGAGCAGCAACTTCGTCGACCGACGCCTGGGTCGTCTCGAGCAGGTGGGAGGCGTGCGCCACGCGCACCCGCTGCACGAACTCGAGCGGCGTCATGCCAAGCCCGGCCTGCACTCGCCGCGCGAGCGTACGCGAGGACGTAGCGGCGGCACGGGCAAGCTCAGCGAGCGTCAGCTGCCGGCCCAGATTCGCGCCGACGAATCGTTCCACGGCACGAAGCGCCGGGTCCGAGACGCGGAGGTGCTCCATCACCATGTACCGGGCCTGCGAGACGCGCTCGTCGAGCACGAGGTAGCGGGCCACCAGGTGCGTGAGCGATGGGCTCGCGACCCGCGCGACGATGGCCAGCACCAGGTCCGCGTGGGCGAAGGCCGAGCCCGCGGTGAGGACGCCGTCGCTCTCGACGACCATCCGGTCCGGGTGGAGGGAGACCGCAGGGAAGCGGCGCGCGAACGAGGGGACGAGCCACCAGGTCGTCGTCGCGCTTCGCCCCGCGAGGAGGCCGGACGCCGCGAGAATGAAGGTCGCGGAACACGAGGCCGCGACCATGGCGCCTTTCGCCGCCGCGCGCGCGAGCAACGTGATGCCACGCGCGGCATCGGCCCGCGAGAGCAGCTGCTCGATGGCGCGCTCGCTCGCCGCGGAGAGCCCAGGCACCAGCAACACGTCTCCCGCCTTCACACCTCGGAGGCTCAGCGCGCCGTCCACGGCGACGGAGCGCCCCGTGCCCGAGCGGACCGGCTGACCGTCGAGCGAGACCACCCGCTGACGCAAGACCTGGGCGCCCCGTGGAACCGAGGCGAGCCCTGCCTCGACGAGTCTTGCGGCCGTGTCGACCACGTCGAGCCCCACGCCCAGCGAGCCCTCTGCCACGCCATCGAACACGACATGCGTAATCACGATGGCGAGAATAGCCCGTTCATTGTCAATCTCGCCACTGGTCACGGAGGATGGGCTTCCCGCATGTTCCAGGCATGCGCCCATCCCCCCCCGACTCCACGGCCGACGACCCTCTCGATGACTTCGGCCGTCGCCCCCTCACCCTCAACGCCGCCAGGCGAACAGTCTACGTCGCCGGCCACGGCCCCGCCGTCATCGTCATGGCAGAGATGCCAGGCATCAGCCCGCACGTCGCCCGCTTCGCGCGCTGGGTGCGCGACGCGGGCTTCACTGTCTACATGCCTTCACTCTTCGGCAGGGACGGTGCCTACCCCCGCGCGGAGGAGGGACGCGCCATCCTGCAACGCGCCTGCGTGAGCGCGGAGTTCCGAGCGTTCGCGGCGAATGAGTCGAGCCCCGTGACGCAGTGGCTACGTGCCCTGGCACGCCTCGCACATGAGGAGTGTGGCGGTCCGGGGGTCGGCGCGATTGGAATGTGCTTCACGGGGAACTTCGCGCTCTCGATGATGCTCGAACGCGCGGTGCTCGCTCCCGTCATGTGTCAGCCGTCGTTGCCCCTGAGCGACACCGGCGGGATTCAGCTGGCGCCTGACGAGCTCGCCGCCGTGAAGGAGCGCCTCGAACGTGACGACCTGACGGTGCTCGCCTATCGGTTCGAGGGCGACCGCTTCTGCACGGCGCAGCGGTTCCAGGCCCATGCGGCCGCGCTCGGAGCTCGCTTCGTTACCAGGGTGCTGCCTGCGTCCGCCGCGAACCCGACGCATCCCCCCTTCTTCGCGGAGGTCGTCGGGTGCCCCCACAGCGTCGTGACAGCCCATCTCATCGACGCGGAGGGAGAGCCCACTCGCGCGGCGCGAGACGAAATCCTCGCCTTCTTCGCCCAGCGACTGGGACGCGCGGGAGCACCAGGCAAGACGTGATGTGCCCACGCGCCCCTGGCGTCAGTGGGCCACACGGGCCCGCGGCGCCAGGCGGACCAGCAAGGCCGCCAGCGCCGAGGCCGTCGCCAGGACCGTCACCGCCATCCAGCCCCACCGTGCCAGCACGAGGCTGCCACTGGCGGCGCCGGCGGACATGCCGATGAACATGCCGACGAACAGCACCGCGTTGAGCCGGCTGCGCGCCGCGGCGTCGATGCCGAAGACGATGGTCTGATGCGCCACGAGCGACATCTGCACCCCGAGGTCGAAGCCAATCGCGCTGCCGCCAATCAGCCACAACCGGGCATTCGGCTCGAGCCATGGCGCCGCGAACATGGTGGCGAAGGAGACCGCCGTCAGCCCCACCCCCAGCCGAGTGACGACCTCCGGCCCGAAGCGGTCGGCGACGCGGCCCGCCACCGGCGCGCCCAAGGCTCCGGCCGCCCCGGCCAGACCGAAGGCGCCCGCCGCCGCGCTGCCCAGGTGGAACGGCGCCCCATGCAGCATCACCGCGAGGGTGGACCAGAACGCGCTGAAGCCCACCGAGAGCAACCCCTGCGCCAGCGCCGCGCGCCGCAGGGCACCATGCTGGCGCCACAGCCGGGCAAGCGAGGCCAGCAGGGCGCCGTACGACAGCGTGCTCGTCGGTTGGAAGCGAGGGAGCCCTCGCCAGGCCGCCACGCCAATCAAGGCCACGCTGGCAGCGGCGATGATGAACATGGCACGCCAGCCAAACTGCTCGGCCACGACACCGGCGACGACCCGGGACAAGAGGATTCCCAGCAGCAGGCCCGTCATCACCGTGCCCACCACCTTGCCCCGCTCTCGCGCCGGGGCCAGCGTCGCGGCGGCCGGGACGATGTCCTGCGCCACGGTCGCCGTCAGGCCGACGGCGAAGCTCATGACGAGCAGCAGGCTCATGTCCGGAGCCAGCCCGCCGAGCAGCAGCGCCACGCTCAGCAAGGCGGCCTTGACCAGGATGATGCGGCGCCGGTCGAAGCGGTCCCCCAGGGGCGTCAGCAGCAGGATGCCCAGCGCGTATCCCAGTTGCGTGAGCGTGGGGAGGAAGCCCACCACGGCGTCAGCGGCCCCCGTGGAGGCCCCGATGACGCCCAGCATGGGCTGGCTGTAGTAGAGCGCGGCCACCGGCACGCCAGCGCTCGCCGCCAGCAGCAGACGCAAGCCCCCTGACAGGGAGGCACCGTCCCCATGACGGGTGGCGGCGGCCCCGGCGCTTCCATGTACGGCACGAATGAAGGACATCTCGTTCACCTCTGTCGCTGCGAGTCGAGGTGAAGGTGCTCTAGAGGGGCCGAGGCTGGTAGTAGCGTGCTCCGCACAGCGGATATACGTTCGGCGTATAACCCCGCACGAGGCCAGTTCGCATGCCCACTCGCTCCAAGCCGCCTCGGTCCCGGGCTCCCCGGAGGCGTGCACCTCACCCCACCGCGCCAGCCACCGCGGACCGGCTGGAGCTGATGCAGACGTTCCTCCGCATCGTCGACGCTGGGAGCCTGTCCTCGGCCGCGGCGCAGCTGGGCACCACGCAGCCGACGGTGAGCCGCCGGCTCCAGGCACTGGAGCGCTCCCTGGGGCTGCGGCTGCTTCAGCGCTCCACCCATGCGATGAAGCTCACCGAGGACGGCGCGCGCTGTTACGAGCGCGCGAAGGAGCTGTTGGCCAGCTGGGAGCTGCTCGAAGCCGACCTCCGTGGCGCGAGCAACGAACCCGAGGGAACGCTGCGCGTCGTGGTGCCCCATGCATTCGGACAGCAGTTGCTGGTGGAGCCGCTGACGGAGTACCTGAATCGCCATTCGCGGGTGTCGGTTGAATGGCTGCTGCATGACCGGGCGGTGGACTTCATCACCGACGGCATCGACTGCGCGATTCACGTCGGAGAAGTGCATGACCCCAGCGTGGTGGCCATCCGCGTGGCCGAGGTGCCGCGCATCGTCGTGGCCGCGCCTGCGGTCCTCGGGGAGGGTGACGTCCCTGTCCATCCGGACGCGCTCGCCCGGTTGCCCTGGCTGTCACTGCGCACCTTCTACCGGAACGAGCTATCGCTGACCCATGTGGACACCGGCGAGGTCCAGCCCATCACCTTCGCCCCCCGCCTGAGCACGGACAGCCTCTACGCCATCCGGAGCGCGGCGCTGAAGGGCCTGGGCGTCTGCGTGGCCTCGGCCTGGCTGCTCTACGATGACCTCGCCCAGGGCCGCCTCCTGCACCTGGTGCCCTCCTGGCGAGCCGCGCCCTTGCCCATGTACCTGCTCTATCCGCATGCGAGGTTTCATCCCGCGCGGCTGCGCCGGTTCGTCGCGCTGATGAAAGAGACGATTCCATCAGCGCTGGCGGTGGCCATGCACGAGCGGTGAGCCGCTACGACTCTGTCTCATCATCGAAGGACGGATACGCGGAGACGGCAATCCCAATCCCCTGCGCTGCGAACCACCGTAGGTCCTCGGGCGCGAATTCGATAGCGCCCGTGAACTGGCGCTCCCATCCGATGAACATCCCGAAGTCCGCGACACACGTGGCGGACCGCCGCCGGGCCTCCACGAGTTCGGCGGACAGCAACTCCAACCGCTGACGCGCCATGACCAGTGCCTGAGCGCTCACCTCCGACTCGGCAAGGGTCAGATTGAAGCCTGAGTCCTCATGCGTTCTCTGGAGCAGCGCCTTCTCACCGAGCGTCCAGACCGCATCGACCTCCAGCCGAGGGAAGCGCGTCAAGAAGTCCTTCACGTCAAACGCCGGAGCGAAGACCCGCAGTACGACCACGTTCATGTTCAATGGCCCTCAATGTCACCAGCGTATCTCGCCCAGGAGGGACCTGCGAAGAGGGGCTCCTCGCGGCTTCCCACCTGGAATGAGGCGCGAGTGCCCCACCGGTCGTTTGGCCCCGCGCCGCGGTCCGCTCAGCTGAGGACGGTGCGCAGGTTCATCGGCCCCGCGGGGACGCCCACGTCGCGGCCCGCCGGGTCGTCGGAGGGCGTCTGCCAGGCATTGGCCTGCGTCACCGTCTTGCCCGTGGCCTCGTTGGAGATGGACATGTTGCCATTGTGGCCCGCGGGACTGATTTGGCTGGTGTTGTAGCCGCTCCACCCCGTGGCGGCGTTTCCGAACGTCGCCTCGCCCCACGTCTGCCCGGAGTTCGCGCCTGGCTTCGCCGAGCCGTCCTTCGACACGCACCACGCGACACTGCTGTTGTTGTCGAACGCCACGGCCTGTGACTGCCCGGGCTGGAGCGTGAACGTCTTCGGCGTGCTCTTGTCGAAGTGCTGTCCGTCATTCGGTCCGCCCTTCTCTCCCACCTTGTTCCAGAGGGTGATGGTCTGAGGCTGGCCCGTGGTGTTGGTGAACGTGTTCGTGAACTTGAACTGGCTCTTCTGCTCCGGGGAGATGAGCTGCAGGTTGCTGTTGTAGGGCGCGCCCACGTTGTTGACGCTCAGCCAGGGCTCACTCGCGTTGTAGACGGCGCCGCTGGACGGAGCGCCAAAGCCGGGGCCCGCGTCACTCACCTGAGAAGTCGCGGCGGCCCGAGGCGCGGAAGTCGCGCCGCCCAGGTTCACGCCCTGCCCGCGCGCGGCGGGCTCGAAAGTGTCGGTCATGAGCTTCTGCCAGGCGTCGCTCCGCGGCTGTGACACCTGCGAGGCCTTCACACTCGGCGCCTGCGCGGAGACAGGCGATGCGCAGGCGGTGCTCACCTGGGGAAGCGAGAGGCATGAACGGCTGGGGAGCGAGATGGCCATGGCGGACTCCTTGAGACCGGGGAGAGGACGGCATCCCCTGGAGGGGCAACCGTTCCGGCTGTGCGCGACGTGCCCCACAGCAAAGCAGGACCCATGCCACTGCCCAGGGCACCCTGCGCGCGCGTCCGGGCGCTTCGGCCTCAAGAAAATCAGACACTTGAAATACGCATGAGGCCACGCGCACGGATGACAGCGCGCACCACCTGGTGTCTCGGGTCACCAGGGATGCGCCGCCTCAATCACGCGCCGCCTTCACGAACGCCGCGAGCGCGGCCTCGAACTCCGCCGTCGCCTCCAGGAACGGCAGGTGCCCCGCGCCAGGCAGCCACGTGCCCCGGCCCTCACGTGCGCACGCGAGCACCACCTCCGAGCTCATGGACGGAAGGACCACCTGGTCGAGTTCGCCATGGAGCGTCGCCACCGGACGACGGCATCGCCCCAGCTCCACCGAGTAGTCCTCCGCCCGTGAGAGGAGCGCACGACGGACATTCGGCGGGACACGGAGCATCGCGTGAAGGGCCGCCTCGGCCACAGACGCGTCGAGTCGCTGCGCCGAGCACGCCCCGATGAACGCCCGCGCCGTGGCGTCATAGGCTGCCGGGTCCTCCGAGAGGAGCCCGCGCGCGTTGGACATCATCCCCGGCCCGAACAAGGCCCGCGCGGGCTTCCCCGTCTTGAGCGCCGCGGCCACGAAGAAGAGGCCACCCAGCTCGCGGTCGCCTCGGTGCCGGAGATAGTCGCCGGCAACGACGCCGCCATACGACCAGGCCACCACCACGGGCTTCCGCAGGCCGAGCTGCCCGATGACCGCCGAGAGGTCTCCGGCGAAGTGAGCGCCATCCACGTATGGAGCGTCGCCCTCTGGCTTGTCCGAATCACCGTGCCCTCGAAGGTCGAGCGCGACCAGACGGTGGTCTTGCGCCAACCGCCCTTCGAGCACCCCGCGCCAGCTCTGGCGGCTCTGCGCAATGCCATGCAGAAAGAGCACGGCCGGAGCACCAGACGACGGGCCCGCCTCACTCATCGCGAGCCGAACGCCCCCAGAACCCTCGACGAAGCCAGTGCGCACCATGGTGCCCAAGCCAGTACGCGCCCACGGACGGAGCGTCAATCCTTCGCGCGAAGGCTCCGGCCTTTTGTCGGCAAAGCAAGCGCAGGCGCGGCCCCCGCCGCGCGCAATCCCGGATGGCCCGCGAGGACAAGCTCGGTCGTCCGCGCGATGTGCTCCGTCAGCAGCGCACAGGCCCGCTCCGCGTTCCGCGCCAACGTGGCCTTCACCAGGGCGGCGTGCTCATCCTCCACGCTCCGCCGCGCCTTGCCGTGCGCCTGCGCGAGCCGACGGTAGCGCTCCGTCTGGTCGAACAAGGTCGCATGGAACTTGAGAAGCCAGGGCGACCCACACGCACTGAGCAAGGTCGCGTGGAAGCGCGCATGCTCCAGCTCCCAGGTGTCGTCGAGCGTCCCGCTCCCGGAGGCCGGGGCCCGCCGCTGGAGACGATGGAGGGCCGCGGTCACCTCGCCCTCCCAGGCGATGTCGCCGAGAGTGATGGCGGCGCGAAGCGCGAGCGGCTCGATTTGCTGCCGCGTCCGCGTCAGGTCCAGCAAGTCAGCCCGGGAGATGGGCGCCACCCGGAAGCCGCGCTGGTCCACGATGGTGACGAGCCCCTCGGACGCCAGACGACAGCACGCCTCGCGAAGCGGCGTCCGCCCGACGCCGTAGCGCGGCGCCAGGTGCTCGAGCCGCAGCTTCTCCCCTGGTGGCAACACGCCATCGAGGATGTCACCCCGCAGCCGGTCCACGACCGCCGAGGCGAGCGTGGGTTCGGACACCGGACCGCGAAGGCGGGATGGAGCAGCCATGGTTCTCCTCACAAACACGCACCTATACGACACCGCACGGAATTGACACAAGGCGTCGCGCTGGATGCAAATTGCATTTTGTCGACATTTCATTGAGGTCGAGCACCGCCCCCGCTAGCCTGCGATGCGTAGCCGAGGGAGATGAGCCACCATGCGGATTGCTTCGATTCTGGTGAGGGATGAGCCTGCGCTGGGCGTGCGCGCGGCCAAGGGGATGGTGAACGTGACGGCGCTCGACTCCTCCGTCGGGACTTCACTGCGCGCGCTGCTGGAGCGAGGCCCGGACGTGCTCGCGGCCCTGGCGAAGCGCGTGTCGGAGGCGACGGACCTCCAGGCGCTGTCCGATTCGGAGTTCCGCTACCGGCCGCTCGTTCCGGAGCCGAGCAAGTTCCTCTGCCTTGGGCTGAATTACGTCGCGCATGCGGCGGAGGCCACCTACGAGACGCCTCGGCACCCGGTGGTCTTCACGCGCCTCCCGTCGAGCCTCCTGGCCCATGAGGCGCCCATGGTGGTGCCTACCTGCTCGAACCAGCTCGACTACGAGGCAGAGCTGGCGGTGGTGGTGGGACGCCCGGGGCGCAACATCCCTCGCGAGCGCGCGCTGGAGTGGGTGGCGGGCTACACGCTCTTCAACGACGGCTCGATTCGCGACTACCAGAAGCGCACTCACCAGTGGACCGTCGGGAAGAACTTCGATGGGACGGGCCCGCTGGGCCCGGAGCTCGTCACGCCCGATGAGCTACCCGAGGGCGCCCGCGGCCTCCGCATCCAGATGCGCGTGGGCGGAGAGGTCCTCCAGGACGCGAACACGTCGGACATGATTTTCGACGTCGCCACCGTCATCGCGGACCTCTCCGAGGCCATGACGCTCCAGCCAGGAGACGTCATCGCCATGGGCACGCCCAGCGGCGTGGGCGCCGCCCGCAAGCCACCGCGGTTCCTCCGCGCCGGTGAGGTGTGCGAGGTCTCCGTCGAGCGGATTGGCGTCCTGCGCAACCCCATCGCCGACGCAGCCCCCGTCCACGCGGGTACGCCGCCCGCACAGGCGGCGAAGTAAGCCCTCGTCGTTGAGCACACCCCCAGGGAGGACGAATGTCCACGCAAGCGAAACTGCCCGGCCGGCTTCACCACACGGCGTATGTGACTCGGGACTTGGAGGCGACGCGGAAGTTCTACGAGGAGCTGATTGGCCTGCCCCTCGTCGCGACCTGGTGCGAGTCGGACGAGCTGTTCGGCGCCGTCCGCACCTACTGTCACACCTTCTTCGAGCTCGCCGATGGCAGCGCGCTCGCGTTCTTCCAGTTCGAGAAGCAGGAGGACCAGGAGCTGTTCGGGCCGAAGATGCCGGACTCGCCCTTCCACCACATCGCGCTGGACGTCACGCTCGAAGCCCAGCGAGGCATCGAGGAGCGGCTGCGGGCCGCGGGCTACACGGAGCCTGCCATGTACGTGCTCGAGCACGGCTACTGCCGCTCGCTCTACGTGAAGGACCCCAACGGGATGATTGTCGAGTTCACCTACGACAGCCCGGACGCCGTGAAGCCCGAGCTCGTACAGGCCCGCCGCGCCAGGGCCCACCAGGAGCTGGCGCGTTGGCTCGCCGGGGACCGCACCTCCAACAACGTGTTCCGGTGAACCTCCTCACGCTCTCGTTCGACAACGGGCCCGACCCCGAGGTGACGCCTCGGGTGCTCGACGTCCTGGCGTCGCACGACATCACCGCGCGGTTCTTCGTGCTGGGAAAGCACCTCGTCACGGAGGAAGGGCGGCGCCTTGTCACGCGTGCTCGGGACGCGGGGCACCTCATTGGCAATCACTCGTTCACCCACGCCATCCCGCTGGGAGAGGACCCGCGCCCGGACGCGGTGGAGGTGGAGATCGCGGCCACCGACGCGCTGCTCGCGCCGCTCGTCCCCGCCCCCAAGTGGTTCCGGCCTTTCGGGGGTGGCGGCAAGCTGGGCCCGCACCTCCTGAGCCAGCGCGCCGTCGACCACCTGGTCCGCCACCGCTACTCGTGCGTCCTCTGGAACAGCGTCCCCGGCGACTGGCTCGACCCCACGGGCTGGCCGGAGAAGGCGCTGGCGGACTGCGCGGCGCGGCCCCACACGCTGATGGTCCTGCATGACATCCCCAACGCCTCGCTCGAGGCGCTCGACGGCTTCATCCGCCGGGCGAAGGGCCAGGGCCTGCGCTTCACGACGGAGTGCCCGAGCGACTGCGTGCCCATCCTGGACGGGCGAATCACGCGCGACCTCACGGGACTGGTGGCCCCTGGTGCATGAGGGCCGCCCGCCCTCGGCTGCGCGCTGTTCAGCCTGCTACCTGGACCACCCCGGCCCCAACGACATCTCATAGTCGAGGCGTACCACTTCATTGCTGCCGACCGAGAAGTCCGTGCAACGCTCGAACGTCGTGCAGATTCGATAGTCCCCCAGTGCAAGCTCGGCTTCAAAGAAGCCGTCCTCGTTCGACGTCACGGACGCCACGTCCGTGTCCTGGGGTAGGGATTTTATCAGCAACGTCATTGACCGCGGCTCGCGCTCACAACCGGAAGAACATACATCATCCACATAGGTGGTCATCCCAAAGACCCCTTGCGATATCGTCACGGCCTCTTCGGGATTGAAGTCACCACATCCCAGGCTGCTCAAGGACATGACAGCGAGCGACGCCAGGAATCCTCGGGAGCTCATTTTCATCAAGACAGCATATGCCACGGCACCAAAGGCGCACCAGTCCGGCAGCGCCAGCGACCGCCCCTCACCTCACGACCTCCTGAAGAACGACACCTGCAGGAAGCGCAGGCCGGCGAGAATCTGCTCCACGCGCGCGTCCGACAGCGCCCCGATGCGCGCTCCCAGACGCGCCTTGTAGACCGAGGACACCTGCGACACGACGACGACGCTCTGCTTGGGAAGACTCCCCTCTCCCACTTCGAGCAGCACGTTCCCCGGCTCGCTGGCCCGGTGCAGGTTTGACGTCAGCGCACACACGACCACCGTCGTGATGCGTGAGTGATTGAAGACGTCGTCCTGGACCACCACGTGGGGGTGCGAATAGCTGGGGACCGGACCTCGTGAGTCGTCGGGCTCCACCCAGAACACGTCACCGCGGTTGATTTGCTCGGGGGGCATTGCCTCGACGTCTCCTGTGCCCGCCGCGCTCCTGACGGTCTGGCCACCTTCATAGCGACCGTGGAGGCGGCCTCCAAGGCCTCCTCCGTCAGAAACCACCGGACACCTGGGTGGACGTCTCCACAACGAATGGATTTCCGGGACGTTTCGCGGGACCTGACGCGCCTCACTTGCACCCGTCCCAGGCCCCAGGCATCATTTCGATGAACAGGTTCATCAAAACAACGGGGGAGGCCATGGCGACGCGGAGCAAGGCCGGAGCAACGGAAGGACCCAAGCGAGGACGCCCGCGAGGCCGGACGGAGCAGGGCCATGAGACACGCGAGCGGCTGTACACGACCGCGCTAGGGTTCATCTCCGCGCGGGGCTACGAGGCCACCCATCTGCGGGACATCGCCAAGAAGGCGGGGGTGAGCGTCGGGCTGCTGTACCGGTACTTTCCCAGCAAGCGCGCCATCGTCCTGGCGCTGTACGACGAGCTGTCATCGGCCTATGCGGCGCGCGCCGCCGCGTTGCCCGCGGGCCCCTGGCGGGAGCGCTTCCTGTTCGCGCTCCGGGCAAGCCTTGGCGTGCTCGGGCCGCACCACGAGGTGCTCAAGGCGCTGATTCCCGTGCTCGTGGGCGGCGAGGAGGACGGCCTGTTCGCGCCGCAGACGGCGTTCTCCCGGCAGCGGGTCCAGGCCGTTTTTGGAGACGCCGTGGCGGGCGCCACGGACGCCCCGGGCAGCGCCATGGTGGGCCAGGCGCTGGGCAGGCTGCTCTACGTCGCGCACCTGGCCGTGGTGTTGTGGTGGCTGCTCGACAAGAGCCCACGTCAGCGCGCCACCCAGGGCCTGGTGTCGATGCTGGCGCGCCTGCTGCCCCCTGCGTCGCTCGCGCTGCGGCTGCCCGGCGCCGGGAGCGGGGTCCTGGGCGCGGATGCCCTCTGCCGGCAGGCGCTCTTTGGAGAGCCAGCGCGTGCACGGGCGGAAGAGGTGACGCGATGAATACCGCGACGCGGGGTCATCCAGAGGTCACCCTGAACGGGGGAAGCACAGGCGAGCCGCTCGCGAACACCGCCGCCCCGGTGCCTCCCGACGTGGGCCGCTTGCGCTTCGACCCGGCGCGGGCCCTGTGGCTCTGGGGCATGCTCATCCCCGGCGTCACCGTGGGGCTCGCGGCGGCGACGCCCACCACGGTGGCGGTGTCGCTCCTGCTCACCTTCGTGACGCTCTGCCTGGGGCACTCAGTGGGCTTGCATCGCGGCGTCATCCACCGCACCTACGAGGCGGGCCCGCTCACACGCGGCGTGCTCGCGTACCTGTTCGTGCTGAGCGGGCTTGGCGGCCCCCTGTCGTGGGCACGCCTGCACGCGGTGCGCGATTACTGGCAGAACCGCCCCGATTGCCCGCCCTACTTCGCCTATGGGCATTCCATGGCCCGCGACTTCGGCTGGAACCTGCACCTGCGCTTCGAGCCCGCGGACGACCGGGCCCTGGCGCGGCTTCCGCCAGATGTACTGACGGACCCGTGGTTGTGCTTCCTGGAGCGCACCTGGCCGCTCCACGTGCTCGGGCTGGCGGGGATGGTGCTCGTGGTGCTGGGCCCCCAGGCCGTGGCCCTCTGCGTCTGCGCCCGCACGGCCACCAGCATCCTCGGACACTGGGCCGTGGGCTACGCGGCCCATGTCTGGGGAGAGCGGCGCCATGCCCTGCCGGGCACGGCGGAGAGCGGGACGAACATCTGGGTGCTCGGCGTGCTGTCTTTCGGCGAGGGCTTCCATAACAACCACCACGCCTTCCCAGGCTCCGCGCGCATGGGCCAGGAGGCGCACGAACTGGACCTGGGGTGGTGGGTCATCAGGGGGCTTCGCCGGCTGGGGCTCGTGCGCGATGTCCGTACGGCGGACTGAACCGAGGAACGTGGCGGGGCGTCCGGGCGCCGCCTGGACGCCACCCGCGTCAGGTGGCCCTTCACACCGGGGGGCTCACCGCGAGGTCGCTTCCATCCACTGGACCACGACCTGGCACAGCGCCTTCTTCTTCGCCTTCACCTCCGCCTGGTCGCGGAGCGTGACGACGGCGCGGTCCGCGGCGGCCCACTGCAGCAGGCCGCTGGCGTCCTCGAAGGAGAAGCCCTGCGTCGCCTTCACCTTCGCGCCCCGGTGGAAGATGAGCTGAACACAGTCCTTGGGCTTCAGCTTGAACGTCACCCGGTCATCGCCCTTGAAGCAGAAGCTTGGCGCGTTCCACTTGATGCGCTCCACGATGCCCGGATGGGCCGCCAGGATGGCGGTGCGCAGGCTTTCGACTTCGTCCTTCCGCGCGTGTTCGAGTCCCCGCATGAATCGCTCGACTTCTTCGGACCGGTTCGACACGCGCGTCACCTCTCTCCAGCACCAGCATGACTTTCTTGTGAACACGATGTTCTCGCGATTTCAAGGATGCTCTGCGAGTCAGGGCTCTGGTGTATGGAACCTCCTCCCCCGCCGTACCCCCCAAGGAGGAATCTTCGATGCGTCGTCTCGTTCCAGCCCTTCTCTCCGCGAGCCTGATGGTCGGATGTGGTCCCACCAGCGCAGACTCCGCGCCGTCTGCGCCGTCCACGGAGCACCAGGACGCGCCGCTCACCACCACGGACGTGGACGTGGCCCCGGAGTGTCAGGGCGTGCTCACCTTCGTCAACACGGCGTCGCTGTCCACGCTGGACGCCTACCTTCCCAGTGACGTCGCCCAGAACCTCGTCGGCTACCGCGCGACGGCGCCCTTCTCCACGCTGGCGCAGGTGTCCGGGGTCCAGGGTGTCGGCCCCGTGCGGCTGGCGCAAATCGAGGGTGGCGCCCGCGCGCTGGGCTACATCACCAGCACCTGCGCCGGCATCCTGGACGAGCTCGCGCTCTCCGCCGATGACGCCGCGGCGGTGGTCACCCTGGTCAACACCATCAACAGCGACGCGCTGTACGCCGTCCTGCCGTACGCGTGGAACGGCGCGACGAACCTCCTCAACCTGCGGCCCTTCACGTCCGCGCAGGCCATCTCCGAGGTGACTGGCATCGGCGCGGTCAGCCTGCGCAACCTCCGCAACGCGGCCACGCAGGGCTACGCGCTGACGGCGCTCATCGCCGCGGTGAACGCCCAGGAGGAGAGCCTGTGGACCTCCCGGCTGAGCCAGGGCTTCCAGGTGGAGGACGTGATTGCCGGCGCCCACGGCAACGACCAGCTCAAGAGCGCGCAGTGCTTCGGCATCGACCCCAGCCTCTTCCCTGACGCGCGCTGGCAGGTCCGTCCGCAGCTGGCCACGGGCGCCGAGGTCGTCAACCAGGTCGCCAGCACGGTCGACTACGCCGACCGCAACGAGCCGCTGCCGGAGGCGCTCATCACCGACGGCCTGGCGGAGCTCCAGGCGCGCACCGCCGGTGGCACGTTCAAGGGCTGCTACATCAGCTACGGCAAGGGCCCCTGGGCCGGCATCGCCGTCAGCTTCTTCATCGACACGGTGACGGGCTACCGCGTGCTGACGGAGCAGCACTGGGTGGAGTAGCCCCTGGACGCGCGAAGCCCCCTGTCACCCACGGGTGACAGGGGGCTTCTCAAACGGCGAGCTGGCGCGTGACTACGGCACCACCGTGGCCGTCACGGACACGCCCGAGTAGGACGAGTAGCCGCGCACGGACACGTACCAGGTCCCCGACTGGGGGCTGGAGAAGGTGCAGGTCTCATCGTTGCCGGACGCGTAGGGCCGGCAGTCGTAGGCGCTGGTGGTGGGCTGCGAGCCGCGGCGCACATAGAGGTCCGCGTCACCCGAGCCACCCGCCTGCGTCACCGTGAGCGACGTGGTGCCGCTGGGGACGTTGATGGAGTAGTGCTTCCAGGTGCTGGAGGAGCCCGACAGGTTCGTCTGGGAGAGCACCGTGGTGCCGGTCGGCGGGGGGTTCGTCCCATTGATCTTGGAGTCAATCCAGCTCTCGAAGTGCGACACGCGCGCGTACATGCCCGGGTAGCGCGAGTCGGCGCAGCCGATGCCCCAGCTCACGACGCCCGCGAGCTTGCGAGTGCCGTTGTGGTTGACGGTGAGCGGCCCCCCACTGTCACCCTGGCACGAGTCCTTGCCCGACGCGGAGGCGCCAAGCTGGTCCGCGCCAATGGTATAGCTCGGGTACTGGCTCTGCGCCTGCGCGTTGGTAATCAGGTTGACATTCACGGTGCGCAGGTTGACCGGCAACGACGAGGAGCCGGAGGAGGTCGAGCCCCACCCCGTCACGGTCGCGACCACGCCCGCGTTGGTGGCGCCGTTCGACGCATCCGCCGCCGAAACGAGGGGAATGGCCTTGACGGTGGTGCCATTGAGGTCCAGCGGCGTGGACAGGCGAATCAGGGCAATGTCCTTGCCCTGGGTCGCCGTGACGTAGCCGGTATACCGGATGACCTCCGCCGTGGAGCGCCGCTGACCCGTGCCGGTGCGCGAGGTGGAGCCCGCCAGGATGGAGGGGCGAGAGCTGCTCGACACGCAGTGCGCCGCGGTCAGAATCCAGCTCTCGTTGAGGATGGAGCCACCGCAGAAGTGGCTGGTGCCGTTCTGCAGGGACACCTGCCACGGATTCGCGCCAATGGTCGTTTCCACGCCACCGACGATGTCCTGCTCGATGGTCGCCGGCGTCACCGACTCCGCCTGCTCCTCGATCATCTCCGGACCGCAACCGACCAGCAACGACATCGCGCCAACCGTCGACCACCGCCGCATGACCTTCACTGACATCATGGAGACCTCGGGTATCTGGGGAAGACGTGAAACGGCTAAAGTCGAATAACCGCTTCACGACTTAAAAACCGTAACACACGATCTTCCCCATCTACCAGTCCCATGCCGGATGAACCGCCACCGCGCCCGGCGGCGGCCGCGCCTTGCGACATGCCTGTTTCATTACATTCCTGCCATACTTTGGCATGGAACGAAGCGTCACTGACATGTCATTGGAGGCGCGTGTCGAGGTGACGACGGCGCCATGAAGCAGCCCGGTGGTGTAATCCGACACACCACCGGGTCTGTCATACCCCTGACTCTGGGCGATTTCCCGGCCGCGTGGTGCCGCTGAGGTTGGACGACGTCGCGGAGCGCGGCAGCTTCGGCGGGGGCGGCTTGGCGAGGCTGTCCAGGAAGGGCATGAGGTTTTCGGCGGCTTGCAGGATGTCGCGCTCGAAGTCCGTCACCATCCGCGATGAAACATCCAGTCGCAGCAGCGTGTCTTGCGTCTCCGTGTGCCCCTCCCAGGTCACCTGGGCCACGGGCCCGGGCGTGCCCGTGCGCACGAACTGGACCAGGGACTCCACCAGTTGGCGCATGAACGTCCGGTCCTCCTCCGTGAACAGCTCGCCGGCGGGCGGCACGTCCGCGGCCGTCTCCAGGAAGTAGGGCACCTCGCCCCCATGAGGCACGCCCAGCCGCTGCCGGGGTGCGAGCAGCTTGGCGCGGTATTCGAAGTAGTAGCGCCACACGGCGGCGCCTCGCTCCGCGTGGCGGGTGGCCAGCAGGCGCGGCATGACCGTGAAGACGAAGTCGCGGCACATCCGCCGGCCAATCTCCCGGTCATCGTCCACGTCGGGGTAGAGCTGGCGGATGGACTCGGCGAAGGCGCCCAGGCGTTCGAGGATGGTGCCGGGGTCGATTCCGAACGAGGACACCACGCTGGAGTCGTCACTCGTGCTGCCGATGATGAGCGGCAGGGAGAGCTGCTCTCCACGCGCGAAGGTTTCGCGAATGGGCTCGGGAAGGACAGAGTCTCCGTAGATGGGGCTGGGCGCGTTCGCGGTGTCCGCGGGGAGCATCCAGAACTTCTCCGGGCTCAGCTCGCGCAAATCCTTCATGGTGGCCAGCAGCCGGTCCAGCCCGTTCCTCCACGCGAAGGCCATGCCGGCCAGCCGCGCGTCCGCCAGGGGCTTCTCCTGGAGCACGTACGCGCTCATGGCCACGCCCCGGCGGAAGAGGTTCTTCTCCTTGACCTGCGGCGACGTGAAGAGCGACAGGACGCTCTTGGCACCCGCTGACTGTCCCATCACCGTGACGTTGCCGGGGTCGCCGCCGAACCGCGCGATGTTGTCGCGCACCCACTCCAGCGCCAGCATCTGGTCCAGCAGGCCGAAGTTCGCCGGCCCACCCGGGTTCTCCTTCTCCAGCGCCGGATGCATGAAGAAGCCCAGGTGCCCCAAGCGGTAGTTGAAGGTCACCAGCACCACGTCGCGCGACGCCAGATGAATCCCTTCATAGGGCGGCACGCGGCCCGAGCCGATGACGAAGGCGCCGCCGTGAATCCAGAACACCACCGGCAGCTTCGCGCCCGCATCCAGCTTGGGCGTCCACACATTGAGGAAGAGACAATCCTCGTGCATCTCACCGGGGTCGCCGCCGCCGGCCTCGATGCAGGCCTGACGGGACTGGTGCGCGGAGGCGCCGAAGTCGAAGGCCTCGTGGACACCGGGCCACGGATTGGCGCGCTCGGGCGCCTTCCAGCGCAGCGCTCCCGTGGGAGGCTTCGCGTAGGGGATGCCCTTGAAGACAGAAATCTTCCCTTCGACCAGGCCCTGCACCTTGCCTTCCTTCGTGAGTACCTCAGGCGTCTTGATGACGTTCATCGACCGGCTCCCTTCAGGTTGTGAGACTGTCCGTGCGAAAAAAACCTCGTGCACCAATCCACCCAGATGAGGGGCGCGAAACTGAATTGAGCGGCAACTCCTGGCAACACCCTCCCGCCAGAAACCCGCGTTCATGAAAGCGATAGACGGGAACACGACACCCGCCCCGTCCCGGAGTCGGTCGGGGTCTGGCCCGGTCCCGCCGGCGAACGTTCCGGTCTTGTGCGCGCCAGCCTCCAGGTGCCGTGATAGGGTGGCCGCCGCATGGCGATAGACAAGGCGCTCCTGCTCATCGCGGATATCGGCGGGTACACCCGCTTCATGAGTCACCACCGCTTCAGCCTCGCGCACGCGCAGGAGACGGTGGCGCAGCTGCTCGAGGCCGTCATTGATGCCTCGGGGCCGCTCAAGCTCGCCAAGCTCGAAGGAGACGCGGCGTTCTTCTATGCCGTGGGCGACGATTTTCCCGCCGTCGACCGGCAGGTCGCGAACATCCGCCGCGCCTTCGTCTCACGGCGACAGCAGTTCATCGTTGACCGCATGTGCAGGTGCGACGGCTGCATGCAGGTGGGCGCCCTGACGCTCAAGTTCGTGGCCCACGCCGGTGAGGTCGCCTTCCAGCGCGTGAAGCACCTCACCGAGCTGGCGGGCGTGGACGTCATCCTGGTGCACCGGATGCTGAAGAACGACGTCCCCGTCACGGAGTACGTCCTGATGACCGACGCCGTGCACCAGGGGCTCACGCCGGAGCTCCGCCAGCTCACCCAGGGGCTGGAGCACGACTTCGAGGGCATGGGGCGCACGGCGACGCACTACCTGGACCTGAACGCGTTCGTCCTCGCGCCGCCCGAGCCCGTGCGCCCGAGCCTGCCGCGCAGGCTCTGGGCCAAGCTGAAGCTGGAGCTGAGCTCGATGAAGTACGTGCTGGGCCTCAAGCAACCCTGCGAGGACTTCCGCAACGTCGAGGTCGTGGACACCCAGAAGCCGTAGCGGGCCGCCCGCGCTTCAGGGGGGACGCGGCGACTCCAGAATCTCCACGTTGGAAATCCAGTTGCGCTTCCGGCGCGCGAGCCGCGTCGCGGCATCCTCGTCGTCGAAGCTGCCCGAGCCGCGGCGAATCCGCGCCGGGTCGATGCCCTCGAACGCGTTGACGTTGACGACCGCGTAGAGCTGGCCGTCGATGAGGCTGGTCACCACGGGGACGACGCCGCACCGGCAACAAGTGTGGAACTCCGCGGTCCGCGTGCCGAAGACATATCGGGAGACCCGTGACGGCTCCTGGACCAAGACCTTGAGCGTCCCCCCAGGATGAGACGTCCAGACCCCCACGTGCCTGGCGCAGAACGAACAACCACAGGCCCGTGCGGGAATCTCGTCCGGGCTCGGCTCCCAGACGAGCGTGAAGGACAGATTCCCGCAGTGGCACTTCCCTGGAATCACCATGAGCGCGACCTCCGTTGCATCGACGCTCACCTATACTTCATCCCGCTCACGCCGCCACGGAGTGAAAGGGATTGCAGCACAGTCGCGCCGCCCTCCGGGCAGCACACCTCCGGAGGGCGCGCGGCTCAGGCCGGCAGCGCCTTCAGGAAGGCCAGCAGCGCGGCGTTCACCTCGGCGGCGCGCTCCTGCTGCACCCAATGCCCCGCGCCAGGGACGACGTGGATGTCGGCCAGGTTCGGCACCAGGGCCTTCATGGCGTCGATGGGTGAGAAGGCACGCACCGGGTCCTTCTCTCCAACCAGGTAGAGCGCCGGCTGCGGGAGGACCGCCGTCGCCAGCTCAGGCAGCTCGTGCCAGTCCCGGTCCATGTTGCGGTAGCGGTTGAGCCCGCCCCGGAATCCACTGCCGGAGAGCTCCTTCGCGAAGTACGCGACGTCCGCCTCGGTGAGCCAGTCAGGCAACGTCTCCGGCACGTCGAGCCCCGCGAGGAAGCCCTCCCCCTTCTGCTTCGCCAGCACGGCGGGATTCGTCACATCGAAGCCGGGGGTGCCGGTGAGAATCGTCCGAACCGTCCTCGGGACGTCCGCCTCGAACTCGGCCTCGGCCACGCCGGGCTCCTGGAAGTAGAGGATGTAGAACCACTTCTCACCGAACATGTGCCGGAAGAGCTGCATCGGCGGCATGGGCGCGCGCCCCAGATGGGGAACGCTCATTCCCACCACCGCGCGGAAGCGGTCGGGATGCAGGGCGGCGCAGCTCCAGGCGAGCGCCGAGCCCCAGTCGTGGCCGATGACGATGGCCGTCTTCTCCCCCAGCGCGTCCAGCAGGCCGACCGCGTCCCCCACCAGCTGCTTCATGCTGTACGCCTCGATGGCCTCCGGCTTGTCGCTCTGGCCGTAGCCGCGGACGTCCGGAGCCACCACGTGGTACCCCGCCGCCGCCAGCGCCGGAAGCTGATGGCGCCACGAGTACCAGGACTCCGGCCAGCCATGCAGGAGCAACACGAGCGACCCCGAACCCGCCTCCGCGACGTGCAGGTTGATGCCATTCGTCTTGACGGTTCGATGCGTGATGTCGGCCATGAGGGCGCTCCGGAGGTGACGGTACGGTGGGGGTGAGCAATCGCATCAGGCGCGTCAGACACGAGGCTTGACGCGCTCCTTCGCGGCGCGAGCGTGACGGCGGCGAACGCCGCGACCCAGGTCCGCCACGGACGTGCTTCGGAGGTGTTGCATGAGCAGCGCCGCGGCCTGGTCCAGCGCCTTTCCCAGCGCATCATTGACGGCCTGCTCCACGAGACAGCCCGGACTTTCATCATGGGGGCCGATACTGAAGAGCGTCGGCGCTCCGAGCGCTTCGTACACGTCCTCCAACGTCACGGTGTCGAGCGTGCGCGCCAGCGACCACCCTCCACCGTGCCCCTTCACCGAGGTGAGGAGTCCTGCGTCCCGAAGTCCGGCCATGGTCCGCCGGACCACCACGGGATTGGCCTTCAGCAGCCGCCCCATCGCCTCTGACGTCACCACGGGGCCCATGCCCTCCATGTGGAGGAGGACATGCAAGGCGACGGAGAGCCGACTGTCGCGTCTCATGCCACTTCATATGTGGCATGAGACGCGGCCAGTCAAGCGGTTCGGCAGGTGGGGTGTCTGAGTGGGGTGTCGGGGCTCAGTAGTTGACCACACCGTTGGGGAGCAGCAGGCGGTGGCTCCCCAGGTCCACGAGGGAGCGCGCTACGTCGAGCTGCACCACCGCGCGGCCACGCAGCGCCAGCTCGTGCACGGGCGCCTCGAAGGTGACCGGAGCGACGCTGGCGTCGACGAAGCCAGAGCCCTCCGCCCGGGCATAGCCGCCCAGCCCTTCCAGTTGGAACGTCACGCGGACGCGCTCCACGCCTTCCGGCACGTAGAAGTAGGCCACCAGGTGCGCGTGGTCGGCCTGGGCCACATCCACGCGGTCTTTCGCCAGCTCCACCTTGAGCGGAGCCCCATTCGCGGTGACGCGGACGGCACCGATGGGGAGCTCCAGCTTGTCGTAGCCTTCCGCCGCGGAGCCGCGGAGCCGCAGCTCGAAGCGCTGCCCGTCCTCCGTCTGGACCGGACCGGAGGGCGCGGGTGGCTCGTCCTGGACGGAGTCGAGCCGCTCAGTGCCCCCACCGCAGGCCGTGAGGGCGAGGGCCGCGCAAACGCACGTCGACAACATGATTTTCTTCATGGCGTGTCTTTCCTTGAGCTTTGAAAGGTGTCTGGAAATGAAGTGGGGACGGCTCAGGGCGAGCAGCTCTGGCCGGAGTTGGAGGTCGGGTCGACGGCGATCGCCTGCGCGGCCTGGGGCGTGGCGGGGCCGGGGATGAAGTTCCCGGGCAGCGGATACGAGTCGCACTGATTGTTGAAGTTATCCACGGGGTCAATCAGCGACGAGATGAGGCCGCAGTCGGTGGTGTTCAGCGCGGCGACCGCGTCCGTGAGCAGCGACGGCGGCGTGGGCGTGGAGCCGAACAGGCGCTGATTGCAGACGCCCACCAGCGTCTGGCGAGCGAGCAGGAAGCGGAGCCGGTCCAGCTGGCTGCGCACCCCTCCCGCCGGGTACATGGCCGGGCTGCCCCACAGGATGCCCTCCGCGGCGGGCAGCGTGACGATGGTGCCGATGGGGCCCAGGTCGATGGGGCCCAGCGCGAGGCACTGCGTGAGCGACAGGATGCGGGTGCTGAAGAAGCCCAGCGTCCGGGTGGCGCTGGTGCACTCCACCGGAGGCGGCTCTTCCCGCTCGCACGTCAGGCGCGCCGAACACATGGCCGAGCCCAGGTCGAACGTCACCCGGAACGTGTTGTCGATGTGGTTGTCCGCGAGGCCGTCCTCCGCGGCGATGGCCACACACTCTTCGTAGCTGCCGATTTGCAGCGCGAATTCCGACGTCAGCGAGCCGTTGACGGGAATGCTCACCGGCGGCGGCGGGGAGAACGTGAAGCCCTCGCTCGACAGCACATCATCGGTCGCCGTCAGCAACACGGACGGCAACGTCGGATGGACGTTGATGACCTTGAAGCTGTAGTTCGCGGTGTAGGGGTATTCGTCCGCCACCACCACCGACGCGCCATTGACCTTCTTCTTGCAAATCAGGTCATGGGCATTCGCGACTCCGCTCCCACCCACCACCGCCGCACATGCCGCGGCAACCCACTGCTGCTTCAGCTTCATCCGCATGGTTCCGACCTCGTTCATGAGCACCAGGCTCGGACGTGGCGGATTTCACCGTTTGTGCCATGTCTGGGAAGACGCGGGGCGACAAGCCCCTGACACAAGGATTCCCCATGGGAGGTAGGTGTTACGCCCTTCCTCTCGCATGATGGAAAAGCACCTCCCACAGTGGGGACCGCATCGGTGGACATGAAGCAACATCAGGTCGCGTCGAGGAGGGTAATTGCCCCACCCGCGACCGGCCGCACGCCCTGCCGACCTGGGCAAACGCTTCCCCTGTCCCGCGAGATGCCTCGGCAGTGAAGTTCCCTGCACCCGACAGGCCTTGGCCCCACGGGGCGTTGCGCCGCTTTTTCCTCAGGCGCCCGGGCGGGAGAACGTCACCCGCTGGCCGTTTGCGCCCAGCTCCAGCTGCGTCACGTCCGCGCGAGGAGGCCCCAGCACGGGCACGATGAACCAGCTGGCGCGTCGCAGCGCGGCGTCCCTTCGCAGCGCGGCGCCAGGCTCCAGCATGCGCTCCACGCTTCCGCCGGGTCCGTGGAAGACGACGCGCAGCGCGCGCGGAGCCCCCCGGGCGCGGACGTAGAAGGCATACCGGTCACGGCCTCCACCTGCGTGGCCCGCCGCGACGCCCAGCACCTCCATGTCCTTCTCACGGAAGGCCAGCGGAATGACCCCGTCGGGCAGCGGCGCGGGTTCGGACCGGGGGGCCTCCAGGTCGTAGGCTCGCAGCGCGGCATCCGGCGGCACACCGGGGACGGGGGCGTAGCGCTCCGCGAGCGGCGAGACGAGGTAGGGGTGATAGCCGCGCCTGCGGGCACTCACGATGTCTGGCGGCCGCCGGTACGTCATACGATTGCTCCAGAACATGAGGCTCAGGTACTCCATGGAGTGGGGCACGTCCGAGTCCTGCGCGAGGAAGAGGACACTGCGCGCCGGCGTCTGCTGTTCGAGCGCGCGCCCCACCTCCCGGGAGTAGGTGACATACAAGTCGTCCAGGTGCTCGGACTGGTAGCGCGCCTTCGCCACCGGGAAGGTGACGGCCAGCAGCCACGCGAGCACGCCCGAGGCCAGGAGCCCCAAGCCCAGGGGCGCCCAGGACAGCTTTCGCGGCAGGCGCCAGCACACGAGCGCGACGAGCAGCGCCGCGGCGGAGGCCACGACCAGTCCCTCCGCGAGCCCGGGTCGCTCGCGCGTCTGCGCCAGCACCGCGGGGAGCACGGCGCGGACACCACCGAGCATGGGCAGGTGCTTGACGAGCCACGGCGTGGCGACCGCGGCCAGGAGCGCCGCCGCGAGCGAGGGGTGGCGTCTGGCATCCGAGCCCGCGATGGCCAACGCGGCCAGGACGGCGGGCACCGCGCCCCAGGCGATGGCGGGGACCTTCACCACGCTCAGCGACAACACGAGCCAGGTGGCCCCCACCCACAGCGCGAGCCCCACCACCTCCAGCTCCCGCCGGCGCACTCCGCGCACCAGCAGCCACACGAAGGCGAGCAGCGGCAACACCGCGGGCAGCGGCGCAAGGCTCTGGGTGTTGACCTCGTTCAGGAGGGCATCCACCGGCCGGTGCCAGGGCCCCACGTCCACCGTCGGGTCGGCGAAGAGGTGGGCGCGCGTCACCCGCGCCTCCAGGTCATGCAGCTCCGGCCAGCGCCATGCGGAGTAGACGCTCCACGGCGCCGCCAGGAGCACGGCCGCGCCCACCATGGCCACCACCGTGCTGAACCTCGGCCCCGGGCAGAAGCGCAGCCGTCCCAGCGCCCACAGCGTCGCCGCGATGCCCAGGGGCGTCAACGCGAGCCCCGTCTTGCAGAGGAAGCCCAGCCCCACGGCCGCACCCGCCGCCAGGCCCCAGCGCCACGAATCCTGACGCGTGGCATGGAACAGGAGCGCCACCGCGACGGCGTTGCAGCCCGTCAGGGTGCAATCCGTCACGTCGCCGAAGATGCGTCCCTGGACGAGCTGCCAGCCAAAGGGCATGGAGAGGAAGCCCGCCGCGCCCAGCACGGCCCAGAAGCGCCCGGCGGGCCCGCGCGCGATGAGGAAGATGGACACCGCCGCGGCCAGGTGCCCCAGGAGCGAGGCCAGCCGCAGCGCCAGCGGCGTCACGCCCACCACGTGCATCATCAGCGCGCCGAACCAGAAGGGCCCCGTGGGCTTGTGCATCCACACGTGCGCGGCCCACCAGTGGCGAGGGTCCGCGGAAAAAATCGGGTCCTTGTAGATGTGCGGCGTGAAGAAGGTGTCGTACGTGCCGCGCGCGGCGGCCTGATGCATCGCCTCGTCCCAGATGTAGATGGCCGGGTGCGCCAGGTGGGGCGCCAGTTGGGCCAATCCCCAGACGACGAGCGCCACGATGAGCAGTCCATCGAGACGCTTTTGAAAGACGTCAGGGGGCGCGGCGGCAGTCGGGGCGTCGGTGCTCATCGGGGCAAGGCGTGGGGATAGCACCCCGAACCCGCCAGCGTCACCCGGAGCCGCGCGTCGAGCACGCTCGAGGGGCGGCTCAGACGAGGTTCTTCATGCGGACGACCAGGTTCGTGTCGCCGCTCCCCAGCGTGCTCGCATCGTCCGTGGGGATGACGTAGCCCTCATCGGCGCCCACGTGCTTCCGGTAGAAGTCCACGACGCCAGCGTCCTGGACGTTGGACGTGGTGCTCTTCTTGATGCCGTACGCGGAGCCGTCCGCGTTGCGCGCCTTGATGGAATCCGGCGCGGCTGACAGCAGGTCGTCATGCGTGCCCGACACCCGGCCGCCCTCCTCCGGCTGCATCGTCATCGAGGCGTTGTGGCCCTCGATGTAGCTCACGTCGTAGTACGTCTTGCCGAAGCCCCCGTCGAACTTGACCTCGCCCAGCGTGGCCGCGCTGCCGTCACCGGACGTGCTCCGGAAGTTGCCGGACCAGTTCTCCGGGAACTGGAGCGTCTGCGTCTTGCCCGGCGCCAGGGTGACGGAGTCCAGCTCCTTCTCCCCTGCGTTGGGAGTGAACTTGATGGTCATCGGCGTGTTGCCGTCGTTGGTGAAGGTGATGGTGTTGCCATCCTTCGACACACCCGGCGCGCCCGTGGGGCCCGCGACGGCCTTCGCCTGCGAACCGGCCGCAGCGGCGGGGGCAGCCGGAGCGGGCCGCGCCGGTTCGAAGCGGTCCACCTCGCGGTTGGCTGGCGCGCTGCCCGCGCCCTTCGCTTCGGAGACCGGGTGAGCGCCGCCCTGCGGACGCGAGGCACCCTCGCCGCCCAGCACGCGGGTGGCCTCCGTCAGCAGCTGGGCCAGCCGGGAGAGGTTCTGCGTCAGCGCCTCCACGCCCTGCCCCTTCGCCGCCCCCCCCGGCCCATCAAAGCCGTCGCGCTGGAACAGCTGCCGCAGCGGGTCCATCTGCCCCGCCCCCGTCAGGGACTGCCGCGGCGCCGCGGGGCGCTCCATTCCGGAGGCGCGCTGGAGGGTGGGGCTGGAGACGCACGAACGGGAGACGGGGGAGAGCGCCATGGCGAGGGGTCCTCGGCTTGGGGTGGATGCCGCCACGTAGAGCAGGGGACGTGCCATGTCCCACCTCCCCACCGACCTCCGCACAACCTCCTGAAATCGCTCAGGGAGGGCGCTGACGACGGCCGCACGGCGTCACGCCTGAAGGGCGGCGTCCTGGTGACTCGCGCACCTGCCTGGTGTTCGCTGTCACCACCCCGGCCCGGCGCCCTGAGCCAAAGGCCTACAGCAGCTTCTGCCCCAGCACGTCGAACGCCTCCAGGTTGCTCGCGGCCGCGGGGCTGGCCCGGTAGTCCTCCGACAGGAGGGTCCAGAGCATGAGGTCGCGCCACGTTCCGTCAGCGGCCCGGAGGCGCTGCCGCAAGGTGCCTTCGTGGGTGAAGCCCAGCTTGCGGGCCACCGCGATGCTCGGGACATTGAGCGGTTCGCAGTGAATCTCCACCCGGCGCAGGCCCTCCAGCTCGAACGCGACACGGGTGAGCGCCGCCGCCACTTCGGTCGCCAGCCCCTGGCCCGTGTGCTGGGCCGCGATCCAATACCCTATCTCCCGAGTCCCCTCGCCCCCACGGGGATGCAGCCCGCAGCCGCCCAGGACCTCCGTCCCACTCCGGTCGAACACGGCATAGGTGAAGTCTTGTCCCAGGTCGAAGCTCCCGCGAAAGCGCCGCAGGACGGCGGCCTGCTGCGTCACGCTCATCGGGTAGTCGCCCGCCCAGGGCAGCCAGGGGCGCAGATGTTCAAGGCTGGCGTCAATGGCGCGGAGCGCACGCGCGGCGTCAGCGGGTGACCAGCAGCGGAGCAGGGTTCGCGCGGTCTGGAGGGTGTACGCGGGCCCGGAGGGAGTCGGAGTCATGACGAACCAGTGGAAGTGGAAGGGACCTTGGCCCCTTCCATCCCACGGAGTCTACGACAGAGTCGGAAGCCAGACAGGCCCGGGGCCACGAGCAACGCGACGGCCACGGCCTTGGCTTGTTCAATGCCTCGGCGCCCCCCGTTTCGTCTAACGCACCATGTGCCGCTGGGATGCGCTCACCCCATCACCTCGCACCTGCACCTCCAACGCCCCTGCCTGCGCCGCGCGGAAATAGAACACCGCTTCCTGCTGCGGCCCCTCCAGAGACATGGCGCCGCTGCCATTCAAAGGCACCAGGGCCTGCGTACACGCCGCGTCCCGGAAGAAGGTCACTTCTCCGACGTCGCCCTGCGCCTCCACCAGCAGCGTGGACGTAGCCAGGGCGGACAGATTGCCCAGGGCGTCCTGGCTCTGCACCACCAGCGCCGCTGAGCACGCGCCCGCCGCCACGTCTTGCGGGGGTGTGAGGAAGGCCACCTGCGCCGCCGCGTCCGCCACCACGTCCACATCGAAGGTGACACCCGGCAGCGTATCCCTGGCATAGCCCGCGCCACTGACGCGGTTGCGGCTGATGACGTTGGCCCCGCCCAGGTCCGAGATGCCCGCCTGGTACGGCACGCCGTTCGCAACCACGTCATGGCTCAACGTGTTCTCCACCACGAGCAGCCGTGAGGATTGCGCCAGCGGCCCGCCGTCCGCCTCCGCTTGCGACAGGTCGATGCCAACGTCGTTCGCCTCCAGCGTGTTGCCCTGGATGAGGACGTCCTCGCACACCGGGCCGCCGTAGTAGGCCCCACCCGCGACGAGGATGCCGGCCGCCACATAGCCGGTCCCCGAATAGACGTTGCCGGTGACGCGGTTGCCCAGCACCTGTCCCGTGGCGCCGAAGCTCAGCTGGATGCCATTCCTGGCGATGACCGCCGATGGACCGCCGCCCTCCACCACGTTGTCCTCCACGGCCACGTCCACCCGGCCCGAGGCCACGACGCCCGCCTTCTGGTAGCCCACGACGTGGTTGCGCATGACGTCCACCTGGACCACCCGGGAGGCTTCCTGGGCGTTTCGCACCTCGATGGCCACGCCCTCCTGGCAGGCGCCCCGTCCCTCATCCTGATGCAGCGCGCGCACCTCGCTGTCGGTGATGGAGCCGCTCGCCCCGATGAAGCGGATGCCACTCAAGCCGGCCTCACCCGCGTCACAGGCCAGCTCCGACAGGCCGCGCGACTCCACCGCCACGTCGTGGACGTGGGCCGTGTCTCCCCGGTTGCGGAGCACCGCCCCCTGGAAGCGGCCTCCTGCGGGGTCCACCGCCGTCACCACGTGTCCGGCGCCGTCAAAGGTGACTCCCTCCGGGATGTACAGCGTGCCCTCCGTCGTGCAGTCCGCCGTCAGCGTCACGCGGCCGTCCTCCCACCGGGCGGAGCAGGGAGGAAACGCTCCACAGCGCCGGTCGTCCCAGCGAATCTGGAACAGGTGCGTCGCGCTCATCCCCGACACATTCGTGACGGTGAGCCGCACCGAAGGCTCCACGTCCGCCGGGATGCAGGACAGCGCGGACCAGCGCACCTCGCCCCGCGTCCCGTCCTGGGTGGCGGTTTCCAGGAGGCCGGTGTTCGCGGACCACTGGAAGGTGAGGGCCTCACCACGCGGGTCCTCCGCCACCGCCTGGAGCAGGACGGGCTCCGCGCCCAGGGCCTGCGTCCGCGACTGGGCCGTGGAGACGATGATGGGCGGCAGCCGCTGCACCACACACACGTCCACCGAGCCGACGTGCTCACCGCCGCGGTCATCCCGCATCGTGACGTGGAACTGGCACGCGCCACAGGCCCCGGAGGGCGGCGTGGACGGCGTGAAGCGAGGCGACCGCGCGTTCGCGTCGTCGAACGTGCCGTCGCAGCTCGCCGTCCACGCGTAGGTCAGCGCATCTCCATCCTCGTCCCGGCCCTCCGCCTGGAGCTGGAGGGAGTCGCCGTACTGGACCTCGCCGGAAGGGAGGGAGCCCAGCTCCACCAGCAGCGGCCAGCGGTTGAAAGCGGCCGCGCCGTCCGCGCCGAAGCCATGGTCCCGAGCCACCCGCACCGGGAAGTCCAGCGTGGCCCCCAGGCCCACCGCGTTCGTCACCTGGAGCGTCAACGTGACGAAGCCGGACGCCTCCGGCGCCGTCCAGACCGGCGCCGGGGCGCTGGCGTCACTGAAGGTTCCAGCCGACGCCCGCCAGGCATACGTGAGCGACCCATCCCCGGACGCGGCCTCCGCCACCGCGCGCAGCGCCACCTCCCCTTCGGGCCGGACCTCCGCCAACGACCCCAGCACCGCTCCGATGAAGGGCGCGCCGGGCGCGCCAGAAGCGGTGGCTCGCGGGACCAGGACGACCAGCGCCGTCCGGTGCGCGCCTATCACTACGTTCGGAACGTCGATGTGGGCCAGGACCTCACCGCCATCGCCTCGGACGGTGGCACTGGCCTCCGCCTCCCGTCCGGAGGCAACCCGCCGCACCAGCCCCTGCCACAGGCCGTCGCCACGAGAGAGCACCGCGCCCGCTTCTTCTCCCTCCACGGGCTTGAGCGTGGCGCGGACCTCCGTGACGGACCCGGACGCAAGCGCGCGCGGCAGCACCACCATCACTCGCGCCGACGCGGAGGGCTCCAGGTGGATGGGCAGCGGGTCCTCCAGGTGACACCCCACCGTGGCCACCAGCCACAACAGGCCCGCGAGGCGCCAGGGGTTCTGCGTGTCCAAGGGACTCATCACGGCATCCTCCAGGTGGGACAGGAATTCGAAACTTTACCGGGAGCCTCCCGGTGGCGCGAGGAACCAGCCTTCCATGCAACGCGTCAGCGGACCTTCCGGCGAGCCCCCCTCCAGGGCCACCTTCCCGTTGACTGCGCGACGTGGACGCTGGCGCCACGCCCTGACCCAGCGCACGGGGCGTCATCCTACCTTCACCTCTCCGAACTCCATTGCCTCCCAATCACATCCACCCCCACCTGGACATCTCACCAAGACTCGAGCAGGGGGGACGTGTCCACATCCAGCGCCGCCGACATCCGTGGAGTCCATATTACGCCGCACGACTTCACACTATCGATGCCTTCTCACCGAGCACTCGCTCAGAGAGAGGGAACTGTATGAGTCGAAGTCGATGGCGGTATTTCGGAAGCATCCTGGTTGGAGCCCTTGCACTGCCAGTCGTTGGGTGCGCGGGCGAGGAACCCAGCCACGCGGCACTCCAGAGCAGCCCGGGTGAGGACCTCCACACAGCGGAGCTGAGCATGGCGTCCCTCCAAGAGGGCTTCCAGGACGCCTCCTGCGGGTACGTCCCCTGCCCTGTCTTCGTGAACGGAAACGTCCTGACGCTGGCAGGAACCTGCGCCACCTCCTCCACCCTGCTCATACCGGATGGGTACATCCTGAATGGAGCAGGGCACTTCATTATCGCGCTGGACCCGCCAGGAGGCCACTTCACCGGTCCTATCGCGCGCAACTGCGGCGGCAGCGCGTTCTACGTCAATCTCGGGCTCATGGCGATGGGCCTTTCAAACGTCTGCGACGCGGGCGATGACACACTCGCTGGGATCCGGTTCGACAATGCTTCCGGCTCCGTCATCAGCACCCAGTTCTTCAACATCCGGCAGGGGGCCGGAACCGGAAGCTGCCAGGAGGGCGTTGGCGTCTTGATTCGCAACCAGGACTCCCTGGGTCCGACTCAGTTCGTCGGCGTGCAGAACAGCCTCCTGCTGGGCTACCAGAAAGCCGGTGTCGTGGCGACTGGCAACGTCTCGGTGAACATCACCGCGAACCGGTTCATGGGCGCGGGGGCCATTGGCAATATCGCCCAGTCAGGAGTCCAGGTCGGATTGGGCGCCACCGGCCAAATCATCAACAACACCATCTCCGGCCACTCCTACACCGGCGACGGCGTGGCCAGCGGCATCCTCGTCTACGGGGGGGCGCTGTACGGAGGCCCCTTGTCGTCGAACATCCTCATTCAGGACAACCACCTGTTCAACAACGACATCGGAGTCTACCTGTCCCAGGGCAACGAGAATGAAGACCCTCCGGCGACGCAGACGAACATCCAGGTCGTGGACAACCTGCTCCACTTCGACAGTGTGACGAATGGCTACGTCTACCAGGCCGGTATCTCTGACCTGGGGACGGCCAATGTCATTCACTCCAACGTCATCACCGGCGCGGGGTATGACCCGGCCACCCTCCCCGGCTCCACCTTCGCCGTGGATGTGCTCGCGGGTCCCGCCGCGAGTCTTGCCTTCCTCACTCCGCCGCGGCAGGTCCCCGTGGGACTCTGCTCCGGCCCGCTCATCGTCCAGACCCAGGACTCGAGCGGAAACCTGACGACTCCCACCACGACGGCCTTCAATGTCACCGCGGTGGGGCCGGCCTCCCCCGGCATCCAGTTCTACGCCGACTCCGCCTGCGCGGGCCCCGCCGTGACGACGCTCGACCTGGCGAACCCCCAGGCCCAGGGCCACTTCTACTTCCGAGCCACCACGCCGGGCAGCGTCACCGTCTTCGTCTGGAATTCGGACTGGACACAGGCCCAGGCGCAGCTGGTCTTCATCCCCCTGGACCCGGCGACACCGCTCGCCAGCGCCCCACGGATGGAGCCGCGACACTGACCTGATGCCCGGGCGGCCAGGCGGCTCGCCCACGCGCTGGCCACCCGGGCCGCCGTCAGCAATAGACATACAAATACAACTCACCATCAAGACGCCCCGAGACGAGGCGGCCGCGCTGGGCCGACTGAGGAAATGTCCCCGTCTCCCTGGCCCCGGAAGGCGCCTCTTGGGCGCTCGGATGCGGAGTCCGAGACAGCACCAGACAAACACATTTCAACTGTCACATTGAAACCCATTCAAGCGACCTCGAGGAGGGCTTTGCCTTGAAGGGCTCCTTCCCCAGGTTGCCGGAGGCCCGTCAATTTCAGTCAAGCAACGAGACCGTGTAGCACGGCTCACCGCGAATGAGTGAGCAACTCCAGCGGGCCTCGACAGGAGAAGCGAATGAACCGGTTGGTCGTATGGTTGGCTTCATGGATGGCCATGGTCCTGGCTTCTGGCGGCAGCGCGGCCTGGGCCGCCCAGGCGGCAGCAAGGCCTCCCGCGGCAGTGGTTGACAGGGACGAAGGCGTTCCGCCTGGGTGGGTCCCCGTCACGACGAGTTGGATCTACCGCGACGCCATGGAAGCACCGTGGCAGGACTACTCCTGGGCCCCCCGCTCGCTCACCAACACCTCCCCCGTCGCGGCGGGGCGCTACTCCATCTCCGTGACGATGCGCGCCTGGGAAGCGCTGTACTTCAATACATCGCCGCTCACCTCGAACGCGGGGATGACGCTCACGCTGCGCGTGCATGGCGGGACGTCCGGCAACAACGTGGTGCTGCTGGCCCGGGCCGTGGTGAACGGCGTCTTCACGCCTGGCACCGAGCTGGGGCCGTACTGCACCGGAGGCCGCATCCGCGCCAACACCTGGGCGACGTGCACCGTCCCCATCTCCCTCCTGGCGCCGCAGGGGGCACAGGTGACGGGCCTGGTGCTCCAGGAAGGCCGGGGCCTGAGCCTGCCCACGCTCTACTTCGACGAGCTGGGCGTGCGTGGCATCCCCGCGCCGCCGCCGCCAGTGGAAGTGGCCATCAGCCCCACCTCCGCCACGATTCCGGCCGGGGGGACGCAGGCCTTCACGGCCACGGTGACGGGCAGCACCAACACGGCGGTGACGTGGTCCGTGCAGGAGGGCGCGGAGGGAGGAACCATCACCCAGGCGGGCCTGTACACCGCCCCAGCCACCGGGGGCACCTACCACGTGGTGGCGACGAGCCAGGCCGCCCCCACCAAGTCGGCGGTGGCCACCGTCACCGTCCAGAGCACGCCGCCGCCGCCGAGCGGCAAGTGGGTGTCGGGCTACTACACCGGCTGGAACTCGGACCTGTACCCGCCGGAGAAGGTGGACTTCTCCGCGCTCACGCACATCCTCGTGGGCCGCGTCACCCCCAATCCGGATGGGACGGTGAACACCCAGTTCGACAACTCGAACGGCCCGGCCATCGCGCGGACGCTGTCCACGCGGGCACACGCTGCCGGACGCAAGGCCATCATCATGGTGGGCGGCGCGGGTGAGCACGACGGCTGGGTGGGCGCGGCGTCCAACGCGAACCGCGCCCGGTTCGTCCAGAGCCTGCTCAACGCGATGGATACCTTTGGCTATGACGGCCTGGATATCGACTGGGAGCCGGTGGAACAGGCGGACAAGCCGGCGTTGCTCGCGCTGATTCAGGCGCTGCGCGCGGCCCGGCCGCAGATGCTGCTCACCATGCCCATTGGCTGGGTCAACAGCAACTTCCCCGAGGATGCGGACCCGTGGTTCAACAACCTGGTCCCCTACCTGGACCAGATGAACGTGATGTCCTACGAAATGACGGGCCCCTGGGGCGGCTGGCTGTCCTGGTATACCTCCGCGCTGACGGGAGCGTCGGGCTACCACCCCACGTCCGTGGCCTCCAGCCTCAGCGCCTGGGCCAACGCCGGCATCCCCAAGAGCAAGCTGGGCATGGGCATCCCGTTCTATGGCATGGCGTGGCGGAACATCACCGGCCCGTATCAGCCGTACACGGACTGGTCCGACTACGTGGGCAGCGACAACTCCTTCACCTACAGCAAGATTCTCCAGCTGTCGGCGACGGGCGTCTATCACTGGGACGAGGCGGCGCAGGCCAGCTACGTCACCTTCGAGGTCCCCGTGGAGGACGGCACGGTGCGGTGGATTTCGTATGACTCACCGCAAGCCATTGCCGCCAAGGGCGCCTTCACCCATGACAACGGCTACGGAGGCACCATCATCTGGACCATCAACCAGGGATGCACCGACCCGCAGACCGGCGCCAATCCGCTGCTCGACGCTGTGAAGGACGCCTTCCTGCCATGAGCCTGTGAGGGAAGGAACCACACGGTGCACGCAGCGCGGCCCATGACTCCACGAGAAATGCCCTCCCTGGGGTGTCGAGTCGCCCCGGTGAGAAGCAACGGCCACTGCCGGCACGCGCGGGCATTGACGAGACACCAGGACACCTGTTCCCGGGGGCACGAGCGCCAGGCTCGCCTGCCCCCGCGACGGGGCCGCGAATCTTCCCACTGACACCTCTGGAGCGGCACCCCGATTGCTCAAGGCCGCCCACGGTGGATGCGTGACTGCCCACACAGGGCATCGCGGGGTCCACGGCGGGTCAGGGCAGCACACGGAGGCAGACAGTGATGCGTTACGGGTGGAAGGCAATGGCTGGCGCAGTGGGTCTGTGGGTCGTCACGGGGTGTGGCGCGGCCCCCCAGCCTGAGGACACGGAGGCCGCGGCGACGAGCGAGCAAGCGCAGGCGGCGACTTGGGAGGCGGACCTGCCCAGGGTCCCCACGGAGCAGGACGTCGCGTGGGAGCTGGACATCTACCCGATGACGGGCATGGGCGACCTGTCGCCCTTGAGCCTGGCGAAGTTCTGGACCTACGAGCGCTTCATCATCAACGGCGACAAGGGTATCTGGACCCGTCCCGAGTTGGAGCGGGAGCTGCTGGCGAAGGCGGAGGTGGACGAGTGCTTCTCTTCCATTGGCGGGCCCATCAGCCAGCCGCCCTGCGCGCCGGGCACGAAGCCCAAGCGCAACCAGGCCTACGTCTGGGGGCTGGCCAAGGCGGACAAGTCCCTGTGGTTCGGCACGGTAGCGAACACGCTGTGCCTGGTGCAGCAGGGCTTCCTCGGCTTCGCCACGCCCCAGGAGAACCCCTTCTGGGTGTGTGAGTTCGGCGCCAGCCAGTCCGGCACTGGCGACTTCCGCCCGCCGAACCTGCAGCGCTACCAGTTGGACACGGGCGTGCTGTCTTCACTCAATGGAAGCCTGCCCTTGGGGGCGGAGGTGCTGCGGCGCACCACCGTGGGCCTGCGCTCCGTCGGCGCGCAGGACGGCGTCGTGTTCCTGGCCGGCCCCAGCGTCGTCGCGGGCATCAACCTGTTCGCGTTCGACTCGGCCACCGGGGCCTTCCTGGGCGCGAGGAACTTCCTGCAGTACAACAACATCCGCGAGTGGGTGAACGTCCGCGGGGCGCTCTACACCGGCGTGGCGTACAGCGTGGTGCTGGGCAACGCGCCGGGCGGCGCCGTGCTCCGGTGGCGCGGCGCGAGGTCCACCAACCCCGCGGTCCTCTTCAACTTCGAGGTCGTGGGGCAGACGGACGCGGAGGTGGCCAATCTGGTGGAGCACGCCGGCCGCATCTACGTGACGACGTGGCCCACCTTCACCACGGGGGGTTCGCCGTCGCCGCTGTCGGCGCGCTTCACCGGCGTGTGGCGCAGCCCCCGCCTGGAGCAGAGCGGGCTGGATGCCGGGGACGCCAACGGCTGGAGGAAGGTCTGGGACATCCGCGACTATGAGCCGGACCTGCTGGCCGCGGCCACCACGGGCGGCGGCGCGGTGGCGTCGTTCGACGGGCGGCTGTACTGGGGCACCATGCACGTCCCCTTCCTCGCCACGTCGATTGCCCTGGGGGCGCACGCCTCGGGACTTTTGGACCTGGACGCGGACGGCAACGGCAGCCTCGGCTGGCTGGAGTTGCTGAACACCGCGCTGGGCACCCACCGCTCCACGTCCGTCTTCCAGAGCGATGAGCTGGGCAACCAGGATGAGCAGGTTCGGGTGATTTACGGCGAGAAGTACCTGCCCAGGTACTCGCCCACCGCCAAGGGCTACACCATCGCGTTCAACGCCTTCCACCGCAACCGCCTGGAGAATCCCGACCCGCGTTGGGGCTCCTCCGGCCTGGGGAACTTCTTCAACGCGTACACCTGGTCGTTGAAGGTCCACGACAATGACTTGTACCTGGGCACCTTCGACTGGAGCCAGGTGGCGCGCGTGGGCCTGCAAGAGGTCCTTGGAGGCGGAACCCTGCCGCCCATGGCCCCGCCCGCCATCGCCGCCAGCGTCACCTCCGTCGAGGACGCGCGCCGCGCCCACCATGACTACCTCCGGCTGCTCAACATCGCGCTGCCGAAGCAAGGGGCGGACCTCTTCCGCTTCGAGAACCGCAACAAGAGCGCGGTGGCGGAGTCGCTGAGGGGCCTGGGCAACGACACGAACTACGGCGTTCGCACGCTGGTGAGCGGCAAGAAGGCGCTCTACGTCGGCACCGCGAACCCGATGAACCTCCATCCGGACGGCGGCTGGGAGCTCCTCCAGCTGAAGAAGGACTGAGGCGGCCTTACCCCGGTCGAGGCCCAGGCCCCGACGCCTGGGCCTCGACCGGGGTGCCATGAATGGAGAATTCCTATCAGAGTGCAGTCAAGACTCCGTGTCAGCCCATGGGGGGTGGATTCGCAAACCTGAAGGAGGGGCTAAATAGGATGCATGACCCTCTCCTCCCAGTTTTCCATTGCCGCCCTGAGTCTGTCTTTCCTTGCACCGCTGTCCGCCCTGGCGTCCGGGAACACGGTCGCCAACGCGTATGTGGACGTCTCCGCCTACCTGACGTCGGAGGCGGACATCGAGGCGTGGTACCAGCTCAGCGCCTCCCTCAAGCGGAACTTCGATGACATCTGTGGCGACACGTTCTGTGAGGGCGAGTACAGCAACATCGAGTCGCTGCGCTTCCGCTGCTCCGTGAATGCCCTGACGGGCCGAATGGGCCAGTGTGTCTGGGTCTTCGCCGCCAGCAACGAGGAGGTCGACCCGGCGACGGGCGCGGTGACGGTGGATGCGCAGACGTGGGCCTGCCAGGTGCCGCTCGCGCCGCGCACCACGATGCAGCAGCTCCTGGCGGCGCTCGCGGGCACGTCTCCGCTCTACGCCACGCTGCCGCGCACCCAGACCACCATCTATGAGGGGCTGGGCGACTGCCTCTAGAGCGGGCCGCTCGGCGGTTCGACGCAGCCCGTGCCGAAACACGGGCCTTCCGCCATGCCTTACGCTTCCGCGAAGTTCTCGATGAGCTCGTCGATGACGCTGACGATGTGCGCCGAGAAGTCCGTGAAGTGCTTGGCGTGCTTCGTCCCCAGGAGCTTGGGAAGCGCGAAGCGCTCGTCGTGGTAGTAGCCCACGACGCCCATCTCCCCCTCCGGGGTGACGTCGCGCGGATTGAAGCACCAGAAGTTGTCCACCGCGTCGTCATCCGCGCGCTGGAAGAACAGGGCCTCGTTGATGGCCTCCTCGACCTCCGGGTCGTCACCATCCACCGCGTCCGACGCATCCGGCGACGCCGCGCGCAGGAAGCCCGGCTCCTCCATGCCGATGAGCTCCCGCCCGCCGTGCAGCACCTTGAAGGTGCCGTAGGTGCTGATGAAGTGCACGTAGCTGGGAGGCAGCTTCAGCTTGAACTTCGCCTCCAGCTTCGCCACCTCTTTGACGGTCACCGGCTTGGAGAACTCCACGTCCATGTCCTCCACCTCCTCCGCCAAGGACTTGAGGCGCTCCACCGCTTCAGCCACCGCATCCCCATTCGACGTCTTTGCCATGATGCGCGCACACTAGCGATTTCGTGGACCCCGCCAAGTCCCTTCAGTGAAGCAGCGCCCTTGCCCGCGAAGAAGGCCCCAGGCATAGGCTGCGCCTCATGCACGAGCAGGCGCTGCAGTCGCGTTATTGGGAGTTGCTGGAGAGCGTGGAGGCCTGGGCGAAGGGGTTTGGCGGGAGGCTCGTCCTGGGCCCGCCCGTACCGGATGAGGACATCGACCTGGTGCCGGAGCTGCTCGGCCTCCCGTCATCCAATGGAAGGCCCGTGCTGCCCGCGGGACTCCGCGAATTCTGGCGGCGCTGGGCCTTCGCGCGCGTCGAGGTCCGCGACTGGGATGATGGCGGCGCCTGGACGCCCCTGCCCGCCAACTTCCGGGTGTACTCACCGGATGACGTGCTGGAAGAGACGCGCTGGGTCCGCATCCCCTCGGACGTGACGCGGGACAACCGCCCCCTGTCCACCACGCACCTCTACGCGCTCGCGGCGGGCGACGTGCTGCCTCGGGACGCGCAGTGGTGTGTCGCGGCGAGCGGAAGCGCGTTGACGTCGCCCGCCATCGTCCTCAACCACATGGGCGAGCTGACGTGGGCACGGCTCCAGGACTCGGGGCAGTTCGTCTGGGAAGCGCAGCAGGCGGCGCAGAGCGCCACCTTCACGACATTCCTGGACTGGTTCGAGCACTACGTCCGGCACACGTGCAAGCTCGCCCCCGACGCCCTCTATCCAGACGGCGTCACGGCCCGTCCGGAGTAGCGCCGCCAAAGGAGGAAGGCGGAGGCCCCGGTGTGGCCTCCGCCTTCCCGGTGACTCACTTCAGCGCGGGGGACACGACCTTCAGCTGCGGCGCCACCACCTTCTGGTCGCCCACGACGATGAAGGTCATCGCCTCACGCTTGAGCATCTTCGCGGCCAGTTGCTGCACCTGCTCCGGCGTGACGGCCATCACCGACTGCACGTAGTTCTGCAGGTACGTGTCCGGCAGGCCGTGCAGGTCCACGAAGCGGAGCTGGCTGATGATGCCGCTGCGCGACGAGTTCTGGAGCAGGAAGGAGCCCGCCAGGTAGCTCTGGACGGCGCTCAGCTCCTCGACGGGCGGCGGCGTCTTGCGCAGGGTGGCCACCTCCTTGAGGATCTCCTTCAGCGACTCGCCGGTGACGGCCGTCGTCACGTCCGCGTTCTGCACCCAGTAGGCGTCCTCCAGGTGCGCGGAGACAACGCTGTTGGGCGAATACGTGTAGCCCTTCGCCTCGCGGATGTTCGCGGTGATGCGCGAGCTGAAGTAGCCGCCGAGCAGCGTGTTCAGCACCGTCTGCTTGACGTAGTCCGGGCTGGAGGGCGGCAGCGCCTTCACCGCCACGCGCACCGTGGACTGCACCGAGCCGGGGCGGTCGATGAACTGCACCGCCTTCGCCACCTGCTGCTTGGGCAGGTTCTGGAGCCGCGCCGGGCCGGCCTTCCAGCCGGTGAACGCGGCCCGGATGGCCTTCTCCACCGGACCCGGCTCGAACCGGCCGACGACGTAGAGCCGCGCCCGGGCCGCGCCGATGTTCGCGTCGTAGTGCGCGCGGACGGCCTGGGGCGTGTAGCCCTTGAGCTGCGCCTCCGGCGGGAAGTAGCGGCCATACGGGTGGTCACCGTAGAGCGACTGGAGCAGCCGCTCGTCGGCGAGCGTGCCCGGCCGGCTCTTGTAGATGGCCATCTCCCGCACCAGGTCGCCCTTGACGCGCTCGACCTCCGCCTGCGGGAAGGCCGGGTTCTGGATGACGTCCGCGATGAGCGCCACGGCGTCTGGCGCCGACTCGGAGAGGACCTCCATGCCGACCAAGGTCTGGTCCAGCGTCGTGCCGATGTTGAGCTCCCCCCCCAACTGCGCGGCCGACTGGGCCAGCTGCTCCGCCGAGCGGGTGGTGGTGCCCTCCGACAGCAGCCTGCCGGTCAGGTCCGCCAGCCACGTCTCCGTGGCCTTCTCATGGATGTTGCCGGTGTCGATGACCAGCTGGATGGCGACCTTCGGCATGTCGCCATAAGGCAGCAGGGAGACTTCCAGCCCGTTGTCGAGCTTGAACTCCGTGCGGACGGGGACCTTGAAGGGCTTGGGCGGCGCGGCGGCGGGAGGCGCTTCCTTGGTGGGAGCCGGAGCGGGAGCGGCCGCGAAGGCCGGCGCGGACAGCATCCCGAGCACCATCAGCGCGGGCGCGACAAGGCGGGTGCGAATTGAGTGCGTGGTCATGGGTGCGTGTCCTCAGGGGGCCTGCGTCTGGGTGGCGGTCGCCGCGGCGGGCGTCACCGTCAGCACGGTGCGGTTCTCACGGCGCAGATACTCCTTCGCCGTCTTCTGGATGAGCTCCGGCGTCACCTTCATCAGCTCCGACTCCAGCTGGTTGATGCGCACCGGGTCGTCGAAAAACAGCGCGAAGGACGCCAGCAGGTCCGCGCGGCCGAAGCCGAGGAAGCCCTCCAGTTGGCCGTACAGCCGCGAGCGCGCCTTCACCCGCGCCCGCTCCAGCGTCGCCGCGTCGATGGGCTGCTCCTGGAGCCGCGCCACCACGCCGTCGAACTCCGCGAGGAGGGTCTCCGTCGTCGTGTCCGCGTCATGGAACAGGTACGCGGTCCACTGCATGGGGCCGTTATAGTTCCAGTGGTTGCCCAGCTGGTTCACCCCGCCGGAGACCTCGCCCGTCAGGCCCTTCTTCTGCACGAGCTGCTGGTAGAGCGCGCTGTCGCTGCCGCGCAGGAGGACCTCGTCGACCAGCGCCATGGCGTAGTACTCGGGCGTCCCCACGTCGGGCATGTGATAGCCCACCGCGAGCGCCGGGCGCTGGGCCAGCTTGTCCTGCTTGTCGTGGCGCTTCTCCTTCGTCTGGCGGGGCTCGGAGATGTCCGGCTTGGACGGCTGCGCCACGGTGGGAAGCGGCCCGAAGTACTTTTGAATCCAGCCCTTCACCTGCTCCGGCTCGAAGTCACCGACGACGACGAGCGCGGCGTTGCTGGGGGCGTAGTACGTCTTGAAGAAGGCGCGCACGTCCTCCAGCGAGGCGGCCTCCAGGTCCTTCAAGTCGCCGTAGAAGTTGTGGGCGTTGTACCAGTTGCTGTTCGCCACCTGCGGCATGTCCAGCCACGGGAAGCCGCCATAGGGCTGGTTGAGGACGTTGACCTTCACCTCGTTCATCACCACGCCCTGCTGGTTCTTCAGGTTCTCCTCCGTCACGTCCAGCCCGCGCATGCGGTCGGCCTCGGCCCAGAGGATGGGCTCCAGCGTGTTGGAGGGGATGACCTCGAAGTAGTTGGTGAAGTCGAAGCGCGTGGAGCCGTTGAGCACGCCGCCGTTCTTCTGGATGAGGCGGATGAACTCCATCTTCCCGAGGTTCGTCGAGCCCTGGAACATCATGTGTTCGAACAGGTGCGCGAACCCGGTGCGGTCCTTCGGCTCGATGCGGAAGCCGATGTTGTAATAGACGGCGACGACGGCCTTGGGCGCCGAGCTGTCGCGCGAGAGGACCACCTTCAAGCCGTTGTCCAGCTTGTAGTAGTCCACGGGGACCTGGAGCTTCGGCGGCCCGGCGGGCGCTTGCGTCTTCGCCGCTTCGACGGCGGGCGGTGCCTCCGGCTTCTGGGCTTCCTGCGTGGTCGCGCAGCCGGTGAACGCGGCCAGTGCTACCGCTCCGAATACCTTCCTCATCGGACCTCCCCTGAATGACCTGGCATCTCGTCGAATGACGGAGCCCCTACGGCGCTGTGCGTCCCCCGATTGCCAAAGATTCGGGGACCCGGCAACCCGGACGCACCTGGCTCAATTCCATGCTCTCAATGAAAAACCCGCATAACGAGAGGGATTCCACATGGCCAGACAGGGGGTGCCCCTCGTGTGCGGGCTGGAATCTGCCTACGCTTCAAGTCTCCACCAGGAGGTGGCGCGATTCTTCCTTCTTCCTCCCAGACCTCCCCCGCCGGCTGGCACGACACGCTCGTGCGACACCTGGAACCGCTCCTCGGCGGGTTCACCGCGAAGATGGCCATCCAGACCGCCGCCCTGCGGACCCTCAAGCGGCCCCCCGAGCAGCTCAAGCGAGAAGACCTTCCGCAGCTGCTCGAAGGCCTCAAGCCCATGCTGAACACCTTCATTGGCGCCCTGCACGCGAAGGTCATCCTGGCGGAGATTTCCGCCTCCTTGGAGAAGCTGTGATGAGCGCTCATTCGACGGGCCGCGTGGCCGGGAGCATCGTGCCCTGGTTCGGCGCGGTGCTCGTGCTCCAGTTGGCGCACGCCTTCGCGGCGGCCTCCGCGCTGGACGCGCCGCGCGCGCTCCCGCTGGTGCATGACGTCGCCGGCTGGGGCAGCGGCGTGCTGGCGGTGTTCGGGACGCTGGCGGCGGCCCGCTCGTTCGCCCAGGGCGACTACCTGCGCAAGGTGTGGGGCGGCCTGGCCGCGGGCGCCCTCCTGTCGCTGGTCAGCACCGCGCTGCGCAGCTACTGGCTCCACGCGGTGCCGGACGTGCCCTTCACGCAGTCACCGCTGCTGCCCGTGCGCATGCTCGTCGTCGTGCTGGCGAACGTCAGCACGACGTACGCGCTCATCCTGCTGGCGATGACGTACCGGCAGTCCGGACTCCAGCCGCCGCCCAGCCTCCGCTCCAACGCGCTGTGGGTGGGGACGGCCGTGGCCGCGCTGGCCGTGGGCGTGCCCGTGCTGGCCACCGAGGTCCGCCACCTGGGCACGGACGCCATCAGCACCATGTCCGCCGTCATCAGCCTGGCGTCCACGCTGGCCGACATGACGACCATCCTGCTGGTGGCCCCCATCCTGAGCGTGGCGTACATGCTGCGCGGCGGGCGGCTGGCCTGGGTGTGGTGGGCCATGGGCATCTCCGGCGCCATGTGGCTCTTCTACGACGCCCGCGGGTGGCTGGCGCCCCTACTGCCCGGAGACGCGGCGCAGAACGCGGAGCTCCTCCGCACGCTGCGCACATCGGGCCTGGTGCTCCTGGGGCTCGCGGGCTGGCTGCAGCGCACCGCCCTGGCGCCGCAGCAGCTCCCCGCGGCCGAGCCCTCCGCGCAGTCGCACGCCGGCATGTCCTGAGCGCCGTCCCGCGCGCGGCTAACCCTCCTCCAGCGCGTCCGCCGGCGCCTTCAGCACCGTGAGGATGGGCTTCGCGTCCTCGAGCGAGGGCGCGAAGAGCGAGGGCTGGCCGGGGTCGTCGAACACCGTCCGGAAGTCCTCCGGCGTCAGCGCGCGCACCAGCCGCGCGGCGAACGTCTCCCGCAGCAGGCGCACGTAGTACTCCACGTCATAGTCGCGCGGGTCCTCCTCGCGCGACAGGGGCCGCGTGCCGGGGTCCTCCGCCTCTGGAATGGGGAGCAGGCCCGCCCGGCCTCCCACGGCGCGGTAGACGCGGACCTGCTCACCCAGGGGCCATTCCTTCCGGCCGCTGGCCAGCATGGCCTCGTAGGGGAGCTCGCGCCGGCGGGCCCGGATGGCGAGGTACTGGGCGCCCGACTTCGTCAGGCGGACGTGCGCGCAGACCTCCGGCGTGGGCAGCTCCCGGCGGCGCAGGGCCATCACCGTCGCGACGTACACCTCACGGACGCCCGGGATGTCTTGCGCCAGGAGGCAGCGCAGGGCGCGGCGAAGGAAGGCCTCTCCGAAGGGCTCCGCGCGGCTGGAGCGGAAGGCCACGCCGCGGAGCACCAGCGGGCCGTCATACGGCTGGAGCGCGTAGTTCTTCGGTTCGTGCGACAGCATGGCGGCATAGCGCCCGTCGAACTCCAACTGCACGCGGGGCGGCAGCAGCGCGGCGACCTCCGAGACGACGCGGCGCTCGTCGGCCTCCCGCCAGTCCTCCGGGACGGCGAAGTACACGCCGTCCGTGTCCGCCTCCAGCAGCGTGACGCCCCGGCGCGCCAGCTCCCGGCAGAGGAGCCCCAGCACCTCGCGGCCCTGGCGCGTCACCTCGTTCGCCGCGTGCACGTCCGAGAAGCGCGTGAGTCCCACCGCGCCCAGGTAGCCGTAGGCGGAGTTGACGACGATTTTCATCGCCGCCGACAGCGCCTCGTTCGTGAAGCGCTCCTGCGAGCCGGGCGGCGCCGCGCGCGCCCTGCCCTTCGCGCCCAGCCGCTGGTCCACCAGCCGGTCCACCAGCGCCAGCAGCACGCCCAGCCTGTCCCGCCTGGGGCCAATCCGGTACTGGCGCATCAGGGAGGGGTACAGGCTGGCGACGTCCGCCTTCACGATGCGCCGGGCCACGCCCGAGGCGAACAGGTGGAGCGCCGCGCCGCTGTGCGACGTGCCATCCCCTTCTTCGTGCGCGGGCAGCGCCGCGCCCTCCCGGAGGTAGGCCCGGACGAGCAGCGGATCCAACACGCCGGTGGCAGGCCCCGCGTCCGCCAGCCGCTCGTAGCGACGGGGCGCCATGCGCGCGAGCGCGAAGGCCGCGCCCCCGAGCAGCCTCGCGAGGCCGCCCGCCTCCGTCACGTCATCACGCGCATAGCGCCGCACGCGCGCCGGGTCCGTGCGGAAGACGTCATATATGCGGGCGCCGGGGATGTGCTCGCGCTCGGGCCCCGCCAGGCCCAGGTGCTTCGCGACGGCCTTGAGGCCATGGCCCGGCAAGTCCCTCGTGGAGAAGTCATGCCGCAGCACCGCGTCCAGCGTGTCGATGAGCTCACGGCCGGGCACGGTGTAGCGCGCGCGGCGCATCGCATCCGGAGGCGCGCCGGGCACGGGCCGTCCCAGCGCGGCGCCCCTGGCGGACGGGCGGTGCCGCAGGCCCGGTGTCCCCGCGCGGCCCAGCGCCAGGGACACCCCCAGGTGCCTGGCGCGCCGCGCGAGGAACGGCAGGTCGAAGCCGTGCAGGTTGTGGTTTTCGATGACGTCGGGGTCCCAGGCGCGCACGCGCTCCGCCAGGTGGTAGAGCAGGTCCGCCTCCGCCGAGTCGTCATCCCCCTGGGCCTCGAGCGTCTGTGTCGCCCCGTCCGGGCCCCGCAGCGCCACCAGGAAGACGCGGTGGTGCGCCGGGTCCAACCCGGTGGTCTCCAGGTCGAACTGCATGCGGCGCAGCTCATCGAAGGCGAGGTCGCGGAAGTACGTGCGGCCCGACATCGTGAGGTACTGCTCCTCCGGCGGCAGCGCGAGCACCGCGTTCGCGCCCAGCTCCTTCAGGTGACTCACCGGCTTGCCCAGCCGGCGTGACGCGCCTTCCAGCACCGCGCTGGTGAGCGCGCGGCTGTCATCGCCCCGGACCAGGTAGCGCAGCGCCCCGGGCCCTTCGAGCTCCTGCCACGTCACCCGGTAGCGCGCGGGGCCGTCCGACTCCGGGCGCAGCCGAGGCCCCAGGTGCGCCAGGTCCTCCAGGGACGCGAGCAGCAGCCACGGGCGGAAGCGCACGTCCTCGCGAAGGAGCGCCCCCGTCTTCGGGATGCGGCGCCAGACGAAGGCGCGGCCGTCGGGCTCCGCCCACACGGAGACAATGCCCGGCGTGGCGTCCCACCCCCAGAGCCACTCGTCCTCCATGGAGTCCCTCCGTGCGGATGTGCCGCGAACGCGCGCGATGCAAGCCGCTGGCGGCGTGGGATGCAAGGCACGTTGCTCCAGGGACATCCCCTCATCTTGAGGGAGGGGGGTGACAGTGGTATGTCAGGTTTCCTCCCCATGCAGCGCACCGAGCGTCTCTTCGCCCTCGCCGAATACCTCCGGGGCCGCCGTACCGGTGTCACCGCGGAGGTCCTCGCCGAGCGGTTCGGCGTCACGGTGCGAACCATCTACCGGGACCTGGACTCGCTGCGCGCCTCGTCGATGCCGGTGTCCGCCGAGCGCGGCCGTGGCGGTGGCTACGCGTTGGATCGCAGCTACAGCCTGCCGCCGGTGAACTTCACCGCGCGTGAGGCGGCGCTCATCGTCGCGCTGGGGCGCTTCGCCATCGACATGCGGCTGATGCCCTTCGCGGGCACGTTGGAGTCGGCGCTGGACAAGGTGCGCGCGGCGCTCTCCACCTCCGCGCAGCGCGAGCTGCTCACCCGGCTGAGGGAGCTGGCGTTCATCGGCGTGCCGTCACTGCCGAGCAAGAAGCCTGTCCGCGAAGCACTGGAGCGAGCGTGGTTCGAGCAGCAGCCGTTGCGCATCACCTATGTCGACAGCAACTTCCTGGAGACGGTCCGCGACGTGCGTGTGATGTCCGTCATCATGAACCGGCACGAGACGCGCATCGACGGGGAGGACCTCACCACGAAGGAGCGCCGACACTTCCGACTGGACCACATCACCCGCGCCGAGGTGCTGCGCGCCGCCGGGCCGTGAAGGCCGCTCAGGGGCGCTGGCTGCGTTGACGCGGGGGAGGTGGATACTGCGTCCTCCCGGGGGCTGGGCGCCGTCCCGGAAGGTTGGCCTGGGCACCACCGACCACGTGGCAAGCCCAGGCGGCACGACACTTGGCTCAAATCTCCAGCGGCGGCTGGGGACCGGGGATGATGTCCGCGATATCGGGGTCGACCTCACCCGGCTGGCGCGGCCCGCGCTCGGACTTCTCCTTCTTGCGCTCCTCGCGCTTCGCGTTCTTCTCCTGCTGGTGCTGCTTGCGCGCCTGCTCTTTCTGGCGCTTCGTGGATCTTCCTTGCATTGAGCCTCCCTCGCTGAAAACAAAAGCCCGGCCTCGCAGTGAGGAGACCGGGCTGATGGTGCTGAGCCTGAGCTCTCAGCCAACTACGCGGACGTTCTCGGCCTGGAGGCCCTTGGGGCCCTTCCGGGTCTCGAACTCCACCTTCTGGCCTTCGGCCAGGGTACGGAAGCCATCCGTCTGGATGGCGGTGTGGTGGCAGAACACGTCGGCCCCACCGTCGTCCTGGGCGATAAAGCCAAAGCCCTTCGCGTCGTTGAACCATTTCACGGTGCCAGTTGCCATGTTTCTTCTTCTTTCTGCGTGCGGCGCGAGACCGCAGCCAGTCCCTTAGAGCGAGACAGGCAGCCTCTAGCCTGTCGAGGGGCCAATGTCGAATGTGGAAGGCCCCGAATCTCCACCGGCTGTTCGCCGCGTGAAGGAAACGTGGCGTAGAACCGAAGAATTCCAGCCCCTTGACTCGTGGTACCACGCCCCGAAAATCGTCTGGCGCCCCTTCACCGCCGGACGTCCCTTCAATGTGGGGGCGCTCGCGTCCCCTGGGGAGCGCCCTGGAGGGCACATTCCTGGACGCCACTGGCCCCCCACCCTCCCGGAACGAGGAGCAACCGGGGGCTGCCTTCCAAGCCTGGCCCGCTAGGCGCCAGGGGGGACGCGCGGAAGTTCCGTGCCAAACACGACCTGGAGCAGGTCCATGAGCCCGGGCCAGGCCTCGGCGGCCAGCCACAGGCCCTCGGACTGATGCTCGGCGGTCATGGCCAGGGAGGCGGCGTCGAACAGCCGGGCGGGCAGCACGCCCTCTTCGGGCAACGGCCCTTCCACCTGTAGCACCTGGCCGTCCCAGCGAATGCCGGGCGGCAGCAGCCGCTCCGCCAACACCCGCATCGCGGCCCGGCCCGCTCCCGCGCGAAGCACGCCCATCATCAGCGACGAAGCCGTGCGGGACTCCTCCAGCTCCACCACGCCCGGCGTCTTCAACCACAGCCGGTAGCGCCCGGAGGCCAGCTCCACGCGCTCCAGCGCCGTCTCCACGCGCAGCTTCCAGCCGTGCACGGAGAAGCGGACGTCATAGACGTCCTCCCGCGCGGACCACTCCCGCAGCTCGAAGTTCTTCAGCCGGGCCAGCAGCTGGCGCACCACGGTCTCCACGCGCGCATGCGACAGGCGCACCCGCCTGCGGCTCACGTCCACCGCCATGTCGTTGGAGAGCGCGTTCGGCAGTCGCTTCGCCCACTCCCGCGCCCCTTCCAGCATCTTCGCCGCCAGCGACTGACCCGACATCCGCGTCCTCCCGTGACGCCGCCTCCCTGGGCCCCGGGGCCTCGTACCGGCGGCCCAGCGTCGTGCGCGCAGCATGCACTGGATTCGGGGCCAGCGCGCGTCCTGCTCGCAGGGCAGGCGGCCTGGCGTCTCCTGACGGGCCCCACGCCGCCCCCAGGGCCGTGGACCTCACCTGGCCGCCTGCCCTCCCCGGGCACCCGACAGCAGGGGCGGGAAGACGAGCGTCGGCGTGCCACAGCCCTCGGCGGTGGGGAAGAAGGTCAGGTCCGTCCCCACGCCGCGCAGCGCGCGGAACGTCTCCAGCACGGGCAGCTCCAGCTCTACCGGAGCAACGCGGCGCACACGACGGCCGTCGCGTACCTCCCAGCCGCCCGCCACCAGCGTGACGGTGCCGGGGCGCGGCATGGTGGTGAAGGTCTCCACGCGTGCGACGAGCTCCGTGTAGTGCGCGGGGAGCACGGCGGACGCACCGGGCACGAGGAAGGGATTCACGGCCTCGGGCGAGGGAGGCGACAGCGCGATGCGGAAGCCGCGCCCATTGGGCGGCGCGCCGAGCCGCGATGCGGTGTCCGAGGCGTGAAGGAATCCCCGCAGCACCCCCGCTTCGACCAGGCGGAGCGCGTCCGTGGAGAGGCCTTCGTCATCCATGGAGACGCGCCGCGTGGCGGTGGGGTGGTTCGAGTCATCCACCACGCTCAGGACCGAGGGGAACAACTTGCGCCCCACGGCCCGGGCCAGCGCGGGCGTGGCGGCGGCCACGTCTCCCCGTAGCAACCAGATGAGCCCCGCCGCGAGCGGCGCGGCCACCGCCGGCCGCAGCACCAGGGGGAGCTCGCAATCCAGCGGTTGCGCGGGGCCCGTGAGGGCTTCAACAGCCTCCGCGAGTCGGCGGCGCAGTGGCGTGATGACGGCGTCGTCCTCCGCGGTTTCGGGGAACGCCACCGCGTCCACCACGGCGCCTCGCGGCGTCTCACACCGCACGAACAGCTCCTCGCGCCACTCCGTGCGAGCACGCCGCTCGCCGCTTGCGCGCACCAGGGCGCGCCACGTGGAAACCTGGGTGAGCAGCGCGGCCTGCACCACGCCGCCCTGGGGCACGGCGGCGTCGATGAAGTGCTTCATCCGGCGCGCGGCGCGCTCCGGCTGGAGCAGGGGCGGGCCCGAGGCGCGCTGAGGTTCGGACTGGACTGGCAGCGCCGGCAGAGGACTCGCGCGTCCTGGAGTGGCTTGCCGTGCGGCGCGCTCCAGGAGCAGCGACAGCGCGCCCGCATCCCCCACCGGCGCGGTCAGCAGGCCCTGTCGCGCGTCCCAGCTCACGCGCGCCATGGCCTCCAGGGTCTCCCCCTGGTTGACGATGGAGCGCCCCGTCCCCGCGCCGTCTTCCAGCGACAGCCTGCGCTCCGCGGCGAGGAACAGCTCGGCCTGCGCGGGGGCATGGTGCCGCTTGAAGGCCGCCAGCGCTTCGCTGGCGGACGTCAGCAAGTCGCGAGGCTGAAGGCCCGCGCATGCCGCCACCCCGCTGTCCTCCTCGGAACCGGAACCGCCCCGCATCCACTGCCTCCGCCGACACACGCTGGGACTGTTGGCGAGGATACCGGTCTGCGTCCTCCTGTGGGGGCGCTCCGCGTTGTCGCGCGGAGTCCGCGCCGGTGGCTCAACCGCCGGTCCGTGCGGGTACGGCGACACCGCGAGTCTCAACGCGCCATCCAGGCGCATGCATGGGTCCGCCTCATCGTCTGGCGTATGCTCCAGGACCTGTGCCCGCCGCCTCACGGCGGGCGTCACCCAAGCCACGCCCAGCCCGCGTGGTGCCCGGCCGGAGGACACACGCTTGGATTGGTTCGTGGAGCGGCGCGAAGTCACCGAGGTCCTCCACCAGCGCTCCGGGCTCCGCGTCGTCCCCCCCGCGCTCGACCGGGGCTGGTCCATGGGACAGGCCACCGCGGACAGCGTGATTTGGCGATGGGCCCAGGTGGCCGAAGGCGGATGGAAGCGCGGCCTCATGCCGGAGGCGCTGGAGCGACAGGCCCGCGACATGCTGGACGCCGAGCCCCGGCTCGCGAGCGACACGGAGGCCATGTCGTCGCTCGTCCGCCAACTGGAGGCGACCGCGCGGGCCGCGGGCGCCCAGCACCTGGACGTGCTGCTGCGCGAAGTGGAGCGGCGCACGCTGTCCGCCAGCGACGCCCACCTGACAGAAGACCGCCAGCGCCATGCCCTGCTCGAAGTGAAGGCCTTCCACGACACCGGCGCGGGCCTGGCCGAGCTGTGGCGCTGCGCCGCCTGGCCGGAGGTCACCGGAGCGCGTGCCGCCCTGCCCTCGCTGGAGGCGCTCGTGGAGGGCATGGCGCGGGAGCTGCGGGACACGACGCCCATGGTGCCCTGCCCCCGCGACGTGCTGCCCATCGTCTTTCCACCGGGCGCCGCCTCCGGCTGCTTCTTCCACGAGGTGTGCGGACATCCCCTGGAGGGAGACGTCGTCGCGCGCGGCGGCTCCTACCTGGCGCGGCGGCTGGGGCAGCAGGTGGCCGGCGCGCACCTCAGCGTCTCGGACGACCCGACGGACGGCCACGGCGCGCTCGGCTTCGCCTGGGACGATGAAGGCCACGCCGCGCTCCCGGTGACGCTCCTCCGCGAGGGCCGGGTGGACTCGCCCCTGTTGGACGCTCGCAGCGCCACCGCGCTGGGCCGCGCGCCCAACGGACACGGGCGGCGCGTCAGCTACCGGCACCCGCCCCTGCCGCGCATGGCCCACACGCGCGTGGACGCGCACCAGGGCCACCTGGAAGCGCTGATGGCGGACGTCCCGCACGGGCTGCTGGTGCAGCACCTCACGCCGCGGCAGATGGACCTGCTGTCGGGCGACTTCAGCTTCTACATCGTGGAGGCGCGGGAGATTCGGGACGGACGGCCCGGGCGCCGCGTGGGCCCCGGCATCCTCCGGGGCAACGGGCTTACGGCCCTGGCGGCCATCGACGCGGTGGGCGCGGATACGAAGAACCTCTTCGCCACGCGCGGCTGCCGGAAGCTGGACCATGGTCCGCTGCCCGTGTCCTTCGGGCAGCCCACCATTCGCTTCCGGCAGCTCTCCGTGGAGCCCTGGCGCTAGGCCATCACCGGCACATCCAGCCGAGGTCCGGCTCGGGCACCGGCTCCGCGTCCGGGTCGAACGGCGGCGTCACGGACGGAACAGAGAGCACCCGGGCGAAGCCCACGCCGGCTTCGGGCGTCAGCGTGAGCGGCGAGATGTTCCAGGGCCGGATGAGAAAGGGGTTCTGCTCCTCCGGGGGGCTGGTGCCTTCGTCCACGAAGCTCACCGTCACCGGCTCGGTGGTGCCTGGCGGAAGGACGACGGCGAAGTAGCCCAGCGAGCTCGTGGGCGCGGGCGTGGCGAAGTAGCCCATGGGGGACTGCCCCGGGAAGAAGCCCGGCGGCGCCCACTCGATGGCGTAGAGCGAGCCCGCCGACGTCTCCGCCGCGATGCTGTCCGCGGGGATGTTGAACAGGTCGAACGCCTCGCTCGGCGCGTACACCCAGATGAGCGCCACACCGCCCGTCCGCGTGGGGTCCACGAGGTCCGCGGGCGTGGTGGGGATGCCCATGTCCGTGCGCAGCGTCGCCACCGCGGCCAGCGCGCCCGCGTCACCCACCACGCCAGCCACCTGCACGAGGCAGGACGAAGGTCCCGCCGTGAAGGGGCGCAGCGTCGACGTGGGAAAGTAGGTCGCCTCGGGGATGGGCTCGAAGGGGGGCGCGGGGAACATCTCCGGGGCGCCCATCACCAGCCCCTCCAGCGGCGGCTCCACCCGCAGCTTGTACGCCGTCTCGTTGCCCGACGGCACGCCGCGCACCTGCCAGAGGCCGTTGGGCGCCACCGGTCCGCTGGAGTCCAGCGACTCCCCGTTCCGCACCACACTCACCCGCGCGCCCACCGGCGCGGAGCGGAACACGTAGGGGATGTTCTCGAACAGGAAGGGCGGCGGAGGCGGCATCTCCGGGTCCATCACCGGGAACGTCGCCAACGAGAAGAAGAACGCCTCCGGGTCAAAGGCGATGCCCGACACGGTGGTCTTCGCCTCCGGCAGGTCCGTGTAGGCGTCGTCGGTGGTGGACGGGGGCGGACCGTCGCTGCCCGAACATCCACCGGAGAACGCCAAGGCAAGGCTGGAGGTGACTGCGAAAGCCCTCAGGGAGGTCTTCATGGCGGTCGTTCTCACTGAGGCGGAAGGATGTGCTGCATGGGAGGCGTCTCTGCGTGGCAGGCGTTGGCGCAGTTGCCATACGCATTCGGCGTCTGGTGCATCTCCGCGAAGTACAGGTCGTAGTACTCCGTGCCGTGCGACTGCACGTGGCAGCCGTTGCAGGACATGAGGCTGGGCCGCAGCGTGCTCTCACGCGTCAGGTGGCACAGGGTGCAGTCCGCGCGGTTCTGCGAGTACTTGCGGGAGGAGGCATGGATGCGGTGGACGATGTCCGACACCTGCCCCACGGCCTGCTCGAAGTGGCACGTCTTGCAGAGCTCCACGTGGTCCACGGCCATGCCGTGGTGGACGTTGGACAGGGAGTTCGTCCCGTTGTGGCACACCTGGCAGTTGCCGATGCGCTCCGGGTAGGTCGTCTTCTGCTCCTGACCCACCTGGAAGAAGAACGGGTCCAGCCGGTTGAGCCGCTCGCCCATGTAGCTGCGGTGGCCCTTGAGGACGATGGCATAGGTGCCGGGCTTCGCGTCCTGCGGCAAGGTGACGGCGTAGCGAGCGGGCGGCTGCGAGTCCGCGTAGCCGGGGAGGATGGACGGCAGGCCGGGCTCCACGAAGAAGCGCGGCTCGCTCGTGCCGGGATAGGAGAAGTACGGCAGTTGGTAGGTGCCGTTGGCCACGCGGAGGTCCTGCAGCGGCCCCACCACTTTGAAGCCGGACTCCGAACTGCTCGTGTCCCGGTAGGTGAAGATCATGAAGTCGTTGAAGTAGGCGAGCCCGTTGGAGTCGCCATTCACGTACTCGTTGTAGGTGGGCAGCAGGTCCCGCGAGTGCAGGCCGTTGCCGTCGCCGTCACGCAGCGACACCATGAAGTCCACCGTCTCACCCGGCATGTAGTAGCGGCCGTTCTGCGGCGTGCGGATGCGCACGGCCTGCTCCAGACCGAAGCCGCAGGGCACCTGCTCGTCCGTCGCGAGCCCGTCCGGCCCCATCCGGAAGCAGGAGGCTGGCCGCTCCTGCTCCGGGACGAAGGTCACCGGGAAGTAGAAGGGCGCTTCGGGCATCAGGCTCCAGGTGACGCGAATGGCGCCGTCCCCGGAGAGGTCGGGCATGGTGATGGACTTGAACGGGTTGGTGGCGTTGGCCACCGAGACCTTCACCACCGTCTGGTAGATGGGGTCGGCGCCGGGAGGCTGCGGCTCCGGATCATCCGGGAAGCGGGGCCGCGCCAGCCCATCCACGGTCCAGCTCACGCGCGTGCGGCCGGTGGTGGCGTTCTCCGCGAGGAAGTCCCGGCGCAGGTAGGTCTGCGACGCGCGCGCGTTGCCGTCCGAGTCCAGCACCTCCACCAGGAAGGTGTCGTCGTTGGAGATCATCCACGCGGCGTTCTCGAAGTACGTCTCGCGCTGGAAGCTGCCGCTGCCCCGGTCTCGCCAGGTCTCCTGGCCAATGGTCAGCCCGCTCCAGTCGAGCGACTTGAACCGCGACTGCCGGCGGGCCCAGGTCGCGGGAGCCTGCCGGTTGTTGAACTCGGTGTGCTGGCCGAAGACGGTGTCCACCAGCGTGATTTCACGCAGGAAGTAGATGGTGCCCGGCGTGACGTTGAAGCGCGCGAAGGGCGGCATGGGCGGCCCCAGCGGGGCGCCGTCATTCAGCCGCGTGCAGACGTCCGGATACGCGCCTTCCGGCAGGCTCACGTCTCCGCGCGCCACCGGCTCGCCATTGGGGAGGATGGCGCAGCCATTGAAGGCCAGGAGGCTGAGGGAGATGGCACCGGAGGCCGAGCTCGAGTACGGGTCGAAGGCCCTCGCGCCACGGCCACGGGTTCCCTCCGCGTCAGAGATGTCGAGCAGGTTGCAGCCCGAACCGAGCGCCCAGGACGACAGGCATAAGAGAAGTGCGAGAGGCTTTTTCATGAGCGGCCGGAGCGACGACACGGGGGAACAGGGGCTTGCAGTCTAGCGGGCATCCCGAGCTGGAACCAAAAAGCGTCAGGGTGATTCGGCGGCACGGGCAGGCGCCGCGGCCGGCACCGTCCGAAGGTAGCGGTACATGGCCCGCAGGTCCTCCTGGGACAGCCCGGAGAAGAAACCCCAGGGCATGACGAGCTTGTTGACCTGCCCTTTGGCGCTGGGCGTCGGGGCCATGTCGCGGAAGGCCGTGAAGCGGGCGATGAACGCCTCTTCGCTCAGGGTGTGCAGCCCCTGCGCGTGGGGTGTGAGGTTCGACGCCACTTCCGGCGCGTAGGGCGTGGGCATGGGACGCCCTCCGGCGAAGGGCGTGCCCGCCTCATCCATGCCCGCGTGACAGGCGGCGCACTGCGCCACCTGCGTGAGATAGCGGCCCCGGGAGACAGGGTCCTCCGCGGGAGGCGGCACGGGCCCCGGCAGGGCCGAGGCGAGCCCATCCAGCGAGCTCATCATCTCCTCGGGCAGGCTCGAGCGCGCCACGACCTTCGACGACGGGGGCACCTGACGGAGCCACGCGACGACCGCCTTCGCGTCCTCGTCCGACAGCTCGCGGTAGAAGAGGTACGGCATCATCGGTACCAGCACGCGGCCGTCACGGCCAAAGCCTTCGCGCAGGGCCCGCAGCAGCTCCGCGTCCGTCCACTTGCCAACGCCGTGCTCGGGGTCGGAGGTGATGTTGGGCGAGCAGACGCGCCCCGGCAGCCCCCACTGCTCGTCCTGGCACGCGCCCGACAGCGGGGCGCCCTTGACGGGCCCCCCGTAGCGCGTCCAGTCCCGCTCAGTATGACACGCGCCACACGCCAGCACGTTCTCCACCAGGTAGCGGCCTCGCTCCAGCCGCTGGGCCTCCGGGCTCCTGGGCGCCGCGCCCTGCGTGCGCACGGCGTCTTGCCGCGGCGCGGCGGGAGGTTGGGCCTCCTGGGGGGCTTCCGCGCGCGGCTTGCAGGCACACAACCCCAGCGCCAGGGCCAGGACGAGGAGTCTCACGGTGTCTTGCCTCCCCGGGCACGGAGCCCGGCACGTTCATTCCGGAAGAGGGCCGCCATCCGCGGGCGCGCGGCCCTGGCGGATGGCAATCACGCCCCGGCGGTACTCGGCGGGGAGCCGGTCCGCCCTGGTGAAGACTTCACCCGCGAAGCTCGTGGGGTGGGCCCGGGGCCGCACGCCCTCGAGGACTCGCCGGTCCTGTTCGAGGATGGCCAGCTCGCTCTTCAGGAACATGTCCGGAAAGTGAGCGCGCAGCCGAGGATGGTACGAGCAGAAGTAGAAGCACCGCATCTTCTCTTCCGACACGGGCGAGGCGACGGCGTAGACGGTGTGGACGTAGAAGAGCGTGGGCTTGAAGACCAGCTTCACGGCGAAGGGCCACGTCACCTCATACGTGAGCGTGGTGCGGTCCACCCGGGGCGGCGCCCCTCCGATGGACGGCGACAGCGCGGGATAGACTATCTGCGCGCGCACGCCTCCGGGACGCGCCTCCACGTCATAGGGAGGAACCTCCTCCTGGGCCGGATTGCCGAAGGTGCCCTCGTGCACCCACGACAAGTGGGCCACGTCCAGGATGACCTCCACCATGCGCCCGGCGGACACCTCCCAGTCGAGCAGGGGCAACGCGACCGTGGCCGCGCTGCCGTCCTCCAGCTCCGGCCACTCGGGCAGCGGCGCGGCCGGCGCTGAGGCCAGACATACCCACACCAGACCGTAACGCTCCGTGGCACGAAATGACGCAAGCGCCGCGCGGGGCGGGACCGCCACGTCAGGTTGCGACGGAACTCGCACACAACGTCCGTCCGCGCCGTAGGTCCAGCCGTGAAAGGCACAACGAATGCCGTCCGCCGTGGGCTGGCCGTCCCGGAGGTCCGCGCCGCGGTGCGCACAATAACGCTGTGACGCCGCGACGCCCTGGTCCGTGCGCCACACCACCAGGTCTGTTTCGAGCAGACGCGCGGCGAGTGGGCGCTCGCCCAGCTCCTGCGAGAACGCGACCGGGTGCCAGTACGCGGAGAACGCTTCGTTGTAATGACGCACGAGGACGTCGGTCCGGCTCACGCGAGGGCGAGCGGGGCGATCTTGCTTTCGATTTCTTCGAGGAGGAAGTCGATCTCCTCAATCTCGTCGAGCTTCTCGGGAGCGGCGAGCTCCGCGGAGGGCGCCGACGGCTCGGCACTCACGGAGGAAGCATCCACGGGGTGATGCACCTGCTGGAACGTGTCTTCCGACGCCATCGAAGTGGACTCCAGGGGGTGAGGGGGGTGCAATGCTGCCGTGATGACTCATGTGATGTCAACGCGGGCAGCCCCATGAGTGCGTCAGGCCAAACGGTGCGCTAGGCTCCGGGCGACACGACTGTGCAACACACCGCACTGTCCGTCGCGCGGTCTCCCCTGGCAGGCCCCCGCCTCCCCCTCGTGGCTTCACGATGCCCTTCACCATTCCGTCCGCTGCACTGTTTCTCCTCGGGGCAGCACTCGCCACGGCGGCGCCGCCAGGAGCCACGGACACCGCCGTGGAGCCTCCCGCCAAGGTCCGGCGCACACAGAAGCCGAGCGCATCCAGCCTCACCAAACGCCGCATCACGAAAAAGAAGCGCGCCGCCCCAGCCCGGGCCCTGAGTGAAACAAAGACATCGCGCTCCGTCTCAGCCAAGACAGCCGAACCGGCACCGGCGGCGCCCATGACACAGGCGCCCCCGCCTCCCGCCGAGCCAAACCTCCCCGCGTGGGACGACACACCCGACCCGCTGATGGTGCAGCCCGTCGTGGTGGAGGAGACCGCGGACACGGGGGATCCGTTGAGGGTGCGCCCGGTGACGG